>NZ_CP036266.1:7996563-8289354 GCF_007744075.1 Gimesia chilikensis
GCGCCACGGCAGGTCCCGGTAGTGGCGGCCTGATTCTCTGGCCCCTCTTCGGTGCCACCAACCAGCTGCTCGCCGGCCTGGCCTTCATGGTCATCGTCTTCTACCTCCGTCGTCGCAACAAACCCATCATCTTCGCCCTGGTCCCCATGATCGTCATGCTCATCATGCCCGCCTGGGCCATGCTCTGGAACATGTTCAACGGCCAAACCGGCTGGTTCTTTAACCCGGAAAAACAGCACCTGTTCCTCTTCGGTGTCGCTGTCATCGGCCTCCAGGTCTGGATGATGATCGAAGGCCTGCTCGTCTGGTCCAAGTCCAAGGGGCACCTCGAAGAACAGCTGCCGGAACTCTCTACAATCCGCCCCGCGGTCGCTACAACCTCCGCCGGCGGTTCGAACTGAGCGTAACCAACCCGAGACAACCTGCTTAGCCGACGGGCGCTCCGCCCGTCGGTTAATTACTTTCCCGGGTGAGCACGCACGTAATTTGAACCACGCAGGGGGTGCCACTGTCGGCTCGTCCGACAGTGATCGAATCAACGTAGCAAAAAATCGCATCTCACACTCTCTCTGGAGAGTCCATCGCCCGCTCCACAAATCCCCATCGCTTAAGTTTCTGCACTGAACTTCGCCTGCACTTTCCTGAACAAACTGACCTTGATTCGCACTTCCCGAATCGTAAAGTGTCGCAATTGTGCTTCGCGCGCGAGGCGGACGATGCGTGCACCGGAACACGCGACACAAGTCACGTAAAAGCACCTGAATCGCCGTCGATTTTTGGCGTTTTTCACCGAAACAAACGGCACCGGTTCGATCTGTCTCGTACATTTTCAACTCATTTCGGAGCATACTCAGAGCACTTCGGAGCACAATCGCCGTGAACTCAAAGGAATTCACTATCATTTCACTCCCCGGATTCTGCTTGACGCCTGCGTGCCGATCGAAATAATCCTATTCCACATGACGAACTTTCCCAGGAATTGACCAAGAGAAAAACCAGCACCGGCAACACGCTCCCCCACCACCGGCGCTGATCAAGATACTACCCACTTGATGCAAGAGGAGCGCGCACTCATCCTACAGATCGGCACCAACAGGAAAAGCTGCATATCAGCCAGCACAAAAAACAGAGCGGCAAAGCGCTAGTAACTCCGATTACAAATAGTTTCCCACCAGAGCAAATTGTTGCCATTGCTTCCTGGTTTTCCTGAGTTCTCTCCATGTGCGGGGGCGTTCGACCTGCTGTTTTTTCTGTGTGCGGTGGCCGGTATACGTCCAGCGCATGGGTCGGGCCAGATGCTGGTTGAAGTATTCAATGAACCGCTGTAATTTCTCGATCAGATCCTGTTTGGAAGTGAAGCTGCCTCGACGCAGTGCGCGGCGTTTGATGATGCCGAACACGATTTCGATCTGGTTCAACCAGGAACTGTGGTTGGGCAGATACACAAAACGAATGCGATGTGCCGGGTCGGTCAGAAACTCACGCCGACTGGTCATCGTTTTCAGCACACCTTCGCGTTTGACCTTTCCCAGGGTGTCAGGATCGATACCCAACTGTTCTGCCACCAGCTTGACCAGTGGCGCGCCGCAGTGCGTATTTAAATTATCGACCACGAACACCCAGCCCGCCTGTGGATCAGTGGAGATGGTCTGTGCGATGTGTCGGGCGAAGTCATGATTGTCACGTGTTTCGGTAATCGTCGTGGCCAGGAGTTGCCCCTGGGTCACATGCCAGTTGGCAGTCACGCAGACGGTACCATGTCGCGTATATTGAAACTCTTCTCTGGCCGGCTGTCCGGGACGTGCCCGTTTTGTTTCAGCCCGCCGTTCGTTGGCCTGCAGGCTGGTCATTTCATCAATGCAGACCGTGTGCGTTTGCTGCTCGTCAGCTAACTGCTGTGCTTCCCGATAGGTTCGACAGACTGTCTCTACCTCTCGTTGAAACTTTTCAGGATCCTGTTCAGTCGTGTTGCACCAGTAACGGCTGCGATGCGGCTTCAGAGTCACTTCGCGCAGGACACGGTTAACATGGCTGGCGGAAATCGCATCGACCAGTTGGCGTCGTTGTGCTTCATCAGCCAGCTCGGCTCCCGTCCAGGAAGTCACCGGGCGACCACTGTTCTGGGGATCTTTACAGGCGAGAGCAATCAGCCCCGTCAGTTGCTCGTCAGTAAAACGTCCCGGCGATCCACTGCGGGGCGCATCACTGAGGGTGTCGATGATTGCCCGTCGGAAGGCGCTCTGGTTGAGGTCGAACTGCATCTGCAGCAGTGCCTGAAAAGAGTCACGCCAGCGACGTCTCCAGATCCCGATTGTTTTAGCGCAACGATCGACGGCAGTGGCAATCTCCTGGTTTTTCAGTTGATCGAAGCCCAGTAGTATGATCCGGGCGCGAACAATAATTGCCTGACTGGCATTCCGACTCTCAGTCAGTTGCGTTAGAATCTCGTACATACGCGTCGTCAATTCAATATGGGCAGCCTTGCCTGACATTGCTCTTCCCTGGTTCTGGTGGGTGAGGTGAGATTCCTCATCAGACCTCGGAAGAGCATTTTTGTCACCAGTAATCTGGTGGTCTACAAAAAACAGGAAGACGGCGTAAATATTCTTTCTGGTGAGAACGAACTTAAGAGCGGAGTTACTAGCGCCATTCCGCTCACATGCAGGCCATGACCAAATAAGGATCACCCTTTGCGCAGTTCCCCGAACGCTGTCTGCATCGCGTGGGTCAGCATCAGGCCATCGTTGGCGTACACGACAAGTCGGGCGCCCTGGCGGATTGTGCGCAGGGCTTGCTGGGTGGTTCCGAACCAGCAGCCTGCGGCGACGTGTTGTGCGTTCGAGACGTCGATCACTTTCTGGATCGCGGCGATGAGTTCCGGGTTGTCGTACTCGCCGGGAATGCCCATGTTGGTCGTCAGATCGCCGGGACCGACGAAGACCGCGTGCACGCCGGGTATCGAACAGATCTGTTCCAGGTTCTCGATACCGGGCACCGATTCGATCATCGGTATGAACAGCGTGTTCTCGTTCTTTTTCTCGATGTAGTCGGCCGTCTTCTGATTGACGAACTTCCCCTCTTTCAGGGCTTTCTCCAGCACAATCCCTTTCAACGGTCGATAGACGGCCGCCGCCGCCAACTGCTGTGCCTCTTCGTATGTTTCAACATAAGGCACGACCACGCCGTCAAACGTATCACAAACGCGGGCCACATCTGCAGCGTCGCGACTGTGCGTGCGGGCCAGGCAGACAATGCCTTTGGATTTCAGGGCATATCGCAGCGGCAGAAACTCCGCGAGGTCGAGCGTGGTATGCTCGGGTGTGACGATCACAAAATCGAGCGAGTTGTCGGGGATCGACTCGACCATCGCCGGCACTACCGCATGCTGAAACAGCGACCCATATACGGTCTCGCCCCGAACCAGTTTCTCTTTCAGTTTCTTCACCAGCATAACCGTATTTCCTCGACTGCAGGAACAGAGTAATCATTCGAAAGACGTTCACTCCATCATGCCGGGCGAAAAGTTGCATGTAAAGAAAATGTCGAGGTTTTGTGGAAAACAACTGTACAAACTAAGTCAAGGAGTTAACCTGAAAGGTCTCATCGAATACATCTGAAACTCACTCGCCATTTTCTATCATCTACCTTTGATGGGCATACAATACAGACAGTCGTATGAAATTCAGATCTCCCAGGAATTGTTAACCCAAACTGGAACTGATACAGCAATGAATAAATGGTTTTCTCTGTGGCTGAGTCTTGGATCATCACAAAGACGATTCCCTCAGATTCAGGTGGCTCTGGTATTCATCCTGTTCTGTCTTTTCGCTGACCTGGCATTGGCTCAACAGGAAGATCAATCCAAGGTCCAACCTCTGATCACGTTCCTTTCCCATCGTACGGGGCACAATGTCCTGTATACGATGCACCCCGATGGATCACAGATCACACCCGTATTGGGAGGTCCCGTTTCTGACCAGCCCGTATTCACAAAAGGCGTGACCATGTTCCGGTCACCACACTGGACACGACAGAGTCCCAATGGGAAATACTTTGCTTCGTGGGTGTATGAAGAAGGTCACCCTTTTTCAAAATGGCAGGGTGACCTGCGTGCCATGCTCTGGGTGGGAGATCTACAGGGGACATGGACCCGCATTCTGAATCCTGACTGCACAGAACTCTTTGCCTGGTCACCTGACAGCAGACAGATCGCCTGGTCCACGAACTTTGCAGACTCCCGGATCCGCTTCCGTCAGAAAAATCAAGCCGAGCTAAGTCGAATTTATGTGGCAGGAATTGATGGTTCACATTCCAGACAGGTGATGGAAAAAGAGGGATCGTGGCTTGTGGAAGACTGGTCGCCAGACCAGCAACGATTGTTGATTACACACCCCAGCGACGGTGCAGAACTCAATGACTCACGATGTGAACTGTATGAACTTCTTCTGTCTGAGACGTCGCCTGCGCAAGATTCCGATAGCCAGGATAAAACATCTCAATCAGAGAAAAAGATCCTGAAGAGAATTTCATTCTCTGCAGAAAATCTGGTGATCAGTTCGGCCCGTTACGCCCCTGATGGCAAGAGTCTGGCATTGGTTGTTTATAACCCGGAGAACATGTACGCCTCGAATCTGGCAGCTGATGATGAATGGGGACGCATGCGGATGATGCGTCTGCTGGGAAAGATCGCTGTCCTGTCGCTGGATACGGGTGAGGTTAAAGTCATTTTCGATCCAGACTACGGACTCCGCGGTCCTATCTGCTGGACTGCAGACGGCAAAGAAATTCTATTCTCACGCTATCTGTCACCAAACGACGTACGTGAAAAATTTCAGTCGGACAAATCACATGGTCTGGCAATCTGGGCTATCAACCGACAGGGGAAAAAACCAAGATTTATCACCACAGGCTGGAGTCCGGATTGCAGTCGTGTTGTGAACGGAAATTAATTCCATGACGGGTTATAGCGGAAACAGCGACCCATACACGGTCTCGCCCCAAACCAGTTTCTCTTTCAGTTTCTTCACCAGCATAGCCGTATTTCCTCGACTGCAGGAACAGAGTGATCATTCGAAAGACGCACACTCCATCATGCCGGGCGGGGAGGACGATGTAAAGAAAATGTGTCTGACTTCGAAAAATAGAGACGTGCATCCCACTGATTCTGATACGATGAAACTGGTTAGAAATACATTGCAGCATTTGCGAGAACAATAATGAAGGAAGATCATGACGTCGAGATGCCGTGTTGATTTGACAGGAATTCTGCTCAGCCTGTTGAGTTTAATCCTGCTCCCTGCAGGCTGTCAGCGGGCGGGTGATCCAGTACCGTTGGACGCTGCGCTGGAACTGCAGGAAACGGGACACAGTGATCAGGCAATCCAAATGCTTGCCAGGGAAGACATTGAAAAAAATCTTCATGCGTCTTCTCTGCGAACGCTGAAAATCAATGAGAACGAATTTAAAGAGTTACCCCAGTGGAAACGCGACTTTTTCTCAGAGGAATCTTTGTTACTGGTCCCCCTGCTCAAAAGAGCCGCCTATCTGCAAATTGAACAATTACAGGCAGCCGAAGATGCAGGCGCAGCGGAGAAAGAGAAAGCATTGCAATCACAACTGCAACGTCTGATCGGTTTTCTGCAGGACAAACAGAGACTTCAGCTCTATCAGCAATTGGGCGGCGGCATTCAAATGAAGCTGAAGGAAGCCACATCAGACCAGGTAGATTCATCTCAAGAATCGACGTAGAGCCTGCAAGCTAAAGAGAGAGTAGATCACTCCGGCTCATAATCCTCAAACAGCCGGTAGTCCCGTTCGCATACCCACTCGGTCAGCAGCGACTTCAGTTCCTCGTCCTGTAGCGGTCTGGTCTGTCCGCTCTGAATATATCTGATCGACCAGCCAGCGGCTGCCTCCTGCAGATAAACCGCGTCTTCCCACCCCGGGATCGGTACCGGAGAATCCGATTCCGGCAAACGTCCTACCAGGACAGCAATCGTCTCTGGTTCATCCGGCTTGTACCTGCGCACAACCACGTCGGCTCCCAGCCCCTCCAGAAACGAAATCAATTCCGCCTGCGTCATGCCTCTGTCTCGTCATCACCGTAGCGTTGCAATTTTTCTTTCAACTCCTCGTAGGCATCCCGGGCTTCGCGAATCGTGGTGCCGGGATGGAGTTCCTGGTAGATGCGGATCGCAGCGACTTCCTGTTCGTCTTTGACCGCCTGCAGTAATTCCATCGACACCTCTTTTCTGGACTCCAGACCGATGTTCGGCAAATCGGGTGACCAGTGACCCCAGTCCAGTGTCTTCCCATAGCGTCCCCAGATCTGATCATCTTCATGACAGCGAAAGCCAAAGACCGCGTGATATTTAAGATTGAAGCAGTCTCTGCATTTCTCAGGAACATACACCTTACTTTTGATATACTGATCTTCAAAGAGAACGGGATTGCAAAGCCCCGATTTGCGGCAGGGGCCGTAGTCTAGAGAGAGGTAGTCCTCTACCTGATCCATCGCCCGGACACATTCCCCTTCAAACATATTTTCACATTCCGTGCACTTTCGTGGAATATGATCTGTACTTCCAAAGTGACTGAAAGCAACCGGTTCCAGTGACCCTTCTACCTCGCACCGCGGAAATACTTTTCGATACATCTGGATCTCCCACGTCTCACTCCGGATTCAAAGCATCAAACAGCGCATCGAACTCGTCCGGTAGTGCGGAGAGGGGCTGCAGGTCTTCGGCTTCCGGGTTCTCGGGCAGTGGTTGAAAATCGATAAAACGGATCTTCAGCGTCACGTCGAATTCGCCGAGGGTCATGTCCAGCAGAACGAAGCTGGCGCCCATCATGGCTTCCCGGTTGTCTTCGGTCAGACCGGGGACATACACGATCAGATCGATGGCACCATCTTCGGTCTGCAACCAGAAGTAGAAGTCGTCCGGCGTCAGTTCCTGCTCGCCGAACTGCAGGGCACAACCCGCTAAATCCATTCGTTGTCGAAAGGGAGTGAACGTCCAGCCGGGCAGATCGGGGGCACTGTCGATCAACAGCATCACTGCAGGAAATGCCTCTTTCACTCCGTCGGCACTGATGACCAGATCGCGCACGCCCTCCTCATCGGGCATGGAGATTTCGTAGGTCAGACCTTCGTCGATCTCCTGCAGTTGTTCGCCCAGTTCCGGCAGCAGTACTTCCTGCTGGTCTTCCAGATGTTCAAAGCGATGCAGGTTGTTTTCAAACCAGAACCAGAAAGAGAGAACATCGGGCGTTGATTCCGGGTCAGTGGTCATCGGGCTTACTCACGCAAAAAGAAAAGGATTGAGAAACACAAACGCCATCATGGCAGTTGCGGGTAGAGAAGTAAAGATTTTGTTCGCTGGCATGCTATTCCAGCAGCTTCGTCAGCGCCAGTTCCAGCATGTCCCGACGAACCAGGCCGGCACGCAGAGAGGAGGGAATATTCGACTCTCCCCAACAGGCCCCCGCCAGTTGACCGCAGACCGCACCTGTTGTGTCGGCGTCGTCTCCCAGGTTCACGGCCTTCAGCACCGCTTCTTCAAACGAGTCGGCGTCGTGAAACGCCCAGAGGGCGGCTTCCAGGCTGCGGATGACCCAGCCCGATCCTTCGATTTCTGGCGGCTGCCTGCGTCGAAAGCTGCCGTCTGCGATCTCCTGTACCAGTGGATGCAGAGGCTTGATCGCGTTTAACTGCTGCAGCGTCTGCCAGTCTGCAGCGAGCACATCGTCCCGCGGTTCTCCTCGGATCAACGCTGCCAGCACACAGGCCAGGTAGCGACAGGCATCGCGGCATTGCTCACTGGGATGTGTAGGCAGGCTCGACTCTTCCGCCAGCCGGGAGAACTCAGCCAGATCGGATTCGAACAGTTCCGCATACCGCATGGGCACCGGCGCCAGTCGCATGATCGAACCATTGCCGCTGGCGTATTCATGCGAGTCACCCGACGTGAGTGCATTCCCGTTGACGGAAAATTCCCCCAGGGCCCTGCGGATCGTCATCCCGATATCAAAACAGCGGCCGTTGACCGAATAGCGGCCCGTCTTCCACCATTGCACGTAGCGCTCGGCCTGGTCGTTCAGATCCCAGCCGACGTCCGCGATACTGTCGGCCAGTGCGAGTGCCATGCTGGTGTCGTCGGTCCACGCACCCGGTTCAATCGGGTGCGGTCCACCCCCGCGATACCCGGTCACCGGCGGAAAGCTGCCCGGCGACTGGAACTCCACCGCCGCCCCCAGCGCATCACCTACGGCCAGCCCGATCAGCGTGCCTCGACTACGGTCTTCCATGTTGTGTTCCTCGTGTTGTGTATTGCAGGACTGATGTGGATCATCATAGTGCATCAGACCTCCGGTAACGACTGCAGATCGGGTTCGACGAAATTGTGCTTTGCTTCCAGGGAGATCAGCCGCTCTTTGGAATAGTAGTCGAGCAGTACCCCTTTCTTCAACATGCGGGCACAGGTGTTACAGAATTCGTCTGACGACTCGAATGGCCCCTCTTCGCGGAGGGCGTGGCAGACCAGCCGCATGAAGGCGACCGTGATGGTCTCGTGGTAGCCTCGCTCCAGTTCCTCGGGAGTATTGGTGGCTTTATTGTAAGCTTTGATGCCGGCCCGCATGCGGAGCAGTGCTTCCGGGTAGGGAAAGCGCGTGGCATAGAGATAAGCCACCCGGACATGCGCCCGGTGCGTCCACTCCTCGGAGGGCAGGGTGCAGGCTTCAAAGGCTTCCAGCAGCTGAGCATCATCCATGAGTGGGTATTCCCGGACATTGAACAGGTCGACTTCACTGGCAACCTGTGGAGGTAGTTGACGCCGATTAACGGGCACACTGTTTAGAATGGAGACACGACAGCGGACGGTCAAGTGCGTATTCGCGTGACGGACGGGCTTTCCTTAGATTACATGAAAATATCATCTCACGGTGTCACCAGACTGAACCGGGACCAGGGACGGATTAAACCAGTCTCGAGCGCAAAGGGGAACTCAATGCGTGAGAATGACGGTTCGCGCATCGACGTTAAGTACCTGGGTTCCGTTTTCGTATTCGATTAACGGCTGATCCCAGTGGGCATGTCCGCGGACGACCAGGGGACTGCGACGCGTACTCAACAGGTCTCGCACGCGGGCTGATCCCTGCTGCCGGGCATTCAGGCCGCGGGGGCCGTCGTGCAGCAGCAGGATGTCAATCCGTTCTTCCAGCAGCAGTTCCAGGGCAAACAGGTAATCTTCTTCACTGCGCCGCTGATGGCGTTCCGGATTGCCGATGATCCCGCCAATTCCTCCGATGCGGAGTCCATCGAGTTCAACGAAATCACCATCCAGGTAATGCAGATGTACGGGAAAGCGGGGTCGGGCTTTACTGTTTTCGCCATAGGTATCATGGTTGCCGGCCACTCCCGCCACCCAGGCAAATTCATCGCCAAAGGCCCGCCAGACGGCGCTCACATCGCCGGTGCCGCCCCGTTTGTCGAGCGCGGGGACCGTATAGAAGTCCCCCGCCAGCAAGACCGCGACACGCGAAGGATCGTGAATTCCGACCTCAGGCAGGACTTCCTGAACCAGGCGCAGGGGGAGTGCTTCTCCCAGCAGACGCGGCGGACCGCCGGGCGACTCCTGAAATCGCTCGCGGCCCTGCAGATCGGCGGTGACAACGACAGCATCCAGTCCCACAGGCAGCGCATCAACCCGCGCATGATGAATCGGCAGACGTTCTTCATAGAAGCCACTCCTGCGGCTACCTGCGTTGAGATACTTAATTTCTTTGAGAAGTGTTGCGGAAAAATCTATAATTTTCATATCGAGCAGACAACCCACAGCCGGTTCAGGTTCGGTGGCACATAGATCCCCGTCCCTGCTTCTTTTGAGACATCAATCATAGTATGCAATACGCACCGGAAATCATTCAACGACTCCAGTCAGCTTCTGAGGCTGCACACTGTTGAACAATTTCTTTTTGCTTCGCTGGTGCCATTCTGCTAATCTGAATCAGACTTTAACTCCCCCCCCTGAAACATCGCGGACCCGCCCATGAAGCTTCACTGCCATTTATTAATTGTCTGTCTGTGCCTGCTGGTTTGCAGCGCTGGCTGTACCGTGAACTTCAGCGTTAACGCGGAACGAGAGGAAGACCTGGGCTCGCATCATGTCATCATCCGCCCGGGAGATACGATGACCACCACGACGGAGGCCACGTTCGGCGATGAAGCGACATATGAATTTACCTGTGGCGACGTGAAGGTCCGCATCGAAAACGAAGCGCTCTCGGTGAACGGCAAATCGTATGGGATGCTGGAACCCGGACAGGAGATCATCGTCGATCATGGGACCGTCAGTGTGGCCGGTGAAGTGCGACAGCCTGTCGTGGGCAGTCAGGCTGACGCACCCCAGGCAGAACCGGCCGCGTCGCAGTCTGACTGATGTTGTGGCTGTATATTGAATCATAATCTGAAGTTCCGAAACCAGCTAAGCAGGTCCGCTTCCCAGCCGTCTCCCCGGCACGACCGTTCCAATGGGAATCGGGGGCTCCTTTCTCTCCCCTCCCGACTCGATTTCCAGAATTTTGTTGATCAAACGGGCAATATCAGTAAGATAGATAATATACAAGACATTTGCCGCCCAGGCAGGAGGTAAGCGATTCGGCGGATTGACGGAGCATTTTCCTTAATCCAGGAGCGAATCTCATGTTGGAACTGGCGACAATCAGTGTTTTCTGTCTGCTTTGCTTTGCCCTGCTCAATCTTTACTGGGGCCAGCGGGTCGCCCGCCTGTATCAGGCACACCTCGCTCAGAAATCCCACTCCAGTTACACACCGTCGGCTGCGGTCGTCTTGTCTCTGCGGGGCAATGATCCGTTTCTGGCCGACTGCCTGCAGGGTTTGCTGAACCAGGATTACCCTGCGTACCAGGTGAAAATCGTCGTGGATCACATTGATGATCCTGCTTTCGCTTTTGTGACCCAATACCTGGCAGAACACGAGCACCCCCATTGCGACGTCAGCATCCGCGAAGTTTCCAATGGAGTCTGTGGCCTGAAGAACGCCTCGCTGGTGCAGGCCATCCGGGAAGTGGATAATGACATCGAAGTCCTGGCCTGGCTCGATGCGGATGTCATTCCCCATCGCAGCTGGCTCCGCGAACTGGTCTCTCCTCTGCAGGATCCCGAGGTCGGGGTCGCTTCGGGCATTCGCTGGTATGCGCCGCGGCATGCCAACCCGGGAACCATGGTCCGCCATGCCTGGAACACCGCAGCCATGATGCAGATGGTGGCCCTGGATATTCCCTGGGGAGGTTCAATCGCGCTCAGCCGGGAGATCTTCACTCATCCGCAATTAACCAATTCGTTCTCCCGTATGCTCTGGGATGACACGGGACTGAAAGTCATCGCCGATCAACTGGGCCGCAGAGTGGCTTTCGTGCCTGCCACGACGATGGTCAACCGGGAATCGATCTCCTTTGATTCCTGTTTTCGCTACATGACCCGTCAGCTGGTGAATGCCCGCTATTATCATCCACACTGGTGGCTCGTCGCCGGCCTGGGACTGATGACGGCTGTCGCGCAGACCGCGTTGCTGGTTCTCAGTGTCCTGTTTATGCTGCAGGGGGATCTGACGGCAGCAGCGAGTTCCGCGGGAGTATTGCTCTTCGCGAATGGCTGTGTCGCAGTGGCGATCTTCCGCATCAGTCTGCTGGTTCACAAGACGGTCACAGCCCGCGGCGAGCATTTTCAGCGTCAACCGCTGCGCACGCTGGGCTACCTGGGAATCACGGTCTACATTTTCGCGGCTGCGTTACTGGCAGCCATGCGGACCCGCACCATCGACTGGCGCGGCGTGCTGTATCATGTGACCGATCCATTCAATGTGCAGATCATGCATTACGAACCGTATCGGCATCCCGAAGCGAATGCCTCTCTGCTCGAGCTGGAACACGTTTCGATTTAAAACAGATGTTCCGTTTTTCGGTGCAGTGCACCAGGTCTCAATCAGGAACACCTGCTTGATCCTGCGCGTCGACAGCGAGTAAGATAGAGCGGACTGAATGATCTTAATCCCATCTCAGGCTGCCTTGCGCGCCCGTCTCCCGATGTAAAGACCTGCTATGTTTTCTGAATCCGCCTGGAGCCGCAAAAGTATCGGCGACGTCGATGTCGTCTACCATGAAGGCCTCTATCACCTGTTTCACCTGGTGCTGCCCAATCACGACTTCATCGCGCATGCGATCAGCGATAACGGACTCAACTGGCGGCGCGTCGACAACGCGCTGTTCATCGGCGATCCCGGAGGCTGGGACGACCTGATGCTCTGGACGATGCACGTCACCCCCGATCCGCATCAACCTGGGCACTGGCGGATGTTTTATACCGGCCTCTCCCGCCGCGACCAGGGAAAGAAACAACGCATCGGGCTCGCACTCAGCGAAGACCTGTTTCACTGGCGAAAGGCGGACGTGCACTGGGAAGATCTCCGCGGCCACGACGACCCGGAGATCGTCAAGCAGACGCGAGCGAATCTGGTCTGCTCAGTCTCCAATAACATTAAGTCGAAACAGGATCTCAACAGCAGCTTTCCGCTGGAGCCGGATGCCGAATACTACGAGGCCTCGGTAGACGAAGAACGCAACTGGGTCAGCTTCCGCGATCCCTTCTATTTTCACGAGGAAGACCGCGGCTGGCTGATGATGGCGGCACGGACCAACGAAGGCCCGCTGGTTCGCAGGGGCTGCGTCGGTCTGATGGAAGAATACAAACCCAACCATTTCCGCGCACTGCCGCCGCTGCATGCACCGATGATGTATGACGACATCGAAGTTCCCAACCTGTTCCGCATCGACGGCGACTACTACCTCGTCGGCAGTCTGCGGGAAGACGCCAAGATCCGCTACTGGCACACCACAGATCCTGAGCAACCCTGGCGCAACTATTACGACAACGTGCTGCTCGCCAAGGGGAACTATGCCGGCCGCATCTGTCGAGACGACAAGGGGCTGCTGCTCTGGAACTTTTATGTCCGCGACCCCCACGACCGGATGACGAACAACATCCTGCCTCCGCCCAAGCGACTCACACGCCGGAGCAACGGACAGCTGAAAGTCCAGACCTACGAAGGCATCATCGAACGCATTGTCGATACACTCGATTCCCGCTGCCTGCACACATTGAAAGGGTCGCGGGATGAATCCTACTTCTGCATGCTCGACGATTCCCTCGAGCTGATCAGCCAGGCCGGCTTCCAGGGCTTTGTGTTCGACGAGGAAATCAACTGCTTTCGCATGCGGTGCCGTCTGACAATGAAGGGGGCCGGCAAATGCGGACTGCTGTGCCGGATCGATCCCGAAACGCACGACGGTTATTACCTTTCACTGGACCTGATGAAAGGGATCGGCCAGTTCCGCGCCTGGAAAACGGGGCCGCTCAGATCGGGCGAGCACATGATGCAGTTCGAATCGCTGCAGGATGGTTTCTGGCGGGCCAGTGAACCGCAGGATGTCGAAGTGCAGATGATCTCGTTCGGCAGCTACCACGAACTCAGTATCAATGACCACGTGGTTCTCTCACTGGCCGATGCGAACTTCAGCAGCGGAATGCTGGGCTTCTACGTGGAGACGGCCTCGTTGCACGTCTCCGATCTCGAAGTGCACCACATCAAGTCGCCCACCCAGACCGACGATCACCTGACCACCGGCTGGAGAACCAACGGCGAAGAACCGGGAACGCTTTTGCAGTAAGCTATCAGCTTGACGCGATGTTTCCGTTAACCGCCGAACAACTTCTCATATAGACTGTAGGCGGTGCGTCCTGCGAGCAGGAGCGAAGTGATCAGGCCGATAAAGCCCAGGAACTTCATCCAGAAAGGAATCGCGTTTTCGCCCGTCATGTCGGAACGGGTCGCCAGCCAGAGCATGGCGATGGCCAGCATCGGAATGCCCAGCACGGTCAGCGACTGGGCGAAGATAATCAGCCCCACGGGACTCTGTCCCATCGTCTTGGTGTAAATGGCGACGACCATCCCCATCATCAACGCACCGACGGTACACAGCTTGGGCCACTTCTCATCGATGTAGCCACCTTTGCCCAGGCCATCCGACAGGACCGAACCGCCGATCATCGCGTTCACAAGGAAGGAACTGAAAGCACCGGCGAAAATCCCCAGCGAGAAAATGATCACCCCGAAAGTCCCGAACCCGGGTTCCAGACTCTTGGCGACATCCGCGACGGAGCCCAGTGTTTTCACATCGGGATTCTGATACAGCACCTTGGCGGCGGTGATCAGCACCATCATCGTGATCAGCCCCAGCACGCAGATCCCGACAGTGGAGTCGATCAGTCCCTGTTTGAGGTTATAGCGGGTCCAGCCTTTCTGCCGCACCAGGTACGACTGATAGAAGGCCCCAGCCACAGAGAATGTCGTTGCATACAGCGCCACGACAGGTGTCATGACTTCGCTGAATTTGACTTTGCTTGTATCGAATTCAGGCAGGGAAGGAATGAACCCGGCGATCGCTGCCCCCCAGTCGGGCTTCGCCATCAGCAGGTTGATCGCGAAAGCGATAATCATGATCCCCACCAGAACCTTCATCAGGGTTTCGATCATCGCATACAGATGTTTAAAACCATACAACGCCAGAATGATGAAAATATTCATCGCAATAATGATCATGATGTCTGCGTTGCTCGAACCCATAAACGGCTCAACCGCAGCGAGTACTCCCAGATTATTACTGAACTGAAAACAGGCGGCGATCAGAAACAGGATGATCCCCGTTGCAGCGGCTACAGGGCGTCCCGCCCGCTTCGCCAGCTCATCACAGATCGTTCCGTCCAGTTGAATCCCCAGTCGCGCCGACAGCGCGGTCATCGCAATCATCATGATGACCGCAATCACCAGCACCCAGTTCATCTGATAGGCGTATGTGTGACCGATCTTGGAAGCCGACAGAATACTGCCCGGCCCCAGTACCACCGAGGCGGTAATAATCGCCGGGCCCAGGCTGCCGAGAATGCGCTTGATCAGATTTGATGGAGGCTGTTCGCTCATGGGAGATACCGTATTTTCTAAATAACCGAAAGAAATTCATCAGGCCGTATCTTAACAAACCTGATCCTCAAATTAAGGTCTTACCGGTTGCAATTATGCAAATCGATCGTAAATTACGACCTCGTCTAATGTTAGCTGCCCAGCTCGTTCATTGGCAGGTCGCAGAGCCTTCCCCACAACCACGAACATTGAGATCAGGTGGTCCTCGGGAAGATTGATCAGTTCAGCCACTTTATCAAAGTCGAAACCGTCCATCGGACAGGTGTCGTAACCCATCTCCTTGGCGACCAGCATCATGGTCTGAGCGGCCATCCCACAGGAGCGCATCGCTTCGTCCCGCTCGGCTTCGATGTTGTCTTTGTAATAGTTCAGAATCATCGGCACCAGTGCCTTCTGCACCGGTTCGGGGGCGTTTTTCCAGTAACGGTCCGGCTCTTTTTCCCAGGCCTTCATATCCGCACAAATCACGACCAGCAGCGACGCATCGGTCACCTGCGACTGGTTCCAGGAAGCGTCCCGCAGCTTCTGTCTCAGTTCTGGATCTTTCACCACGAGAAACCGCCAGTGCTGAATATTGAAGGCGGTCGGGGAAAGCATGGTATAGGAGAGGAGCTTTTCGATTTCCTCATCGGTCATGCGATGCTCGGGATCGTATGCTTTGACAGAACGTCTTTCTTCTATTGCCTTTAAGGTGTCCATTATCTTTCGCTTCTCTTGACGGGTTCGGGTAATTCACAATGCGCCAGGCACTTACTATCATAGGCAGTCTCAGCAAGGATGAACACTCTCTGCCAAAATCGGAGGCAGGAAATCAGCTGTTTTTTTAGTCTTTTCGAGCGTCTCCACCCGGATTCTTCTCTGATCAAACATTGTCGCCCGCTGAACAGACCCCTATAGTAGTTACTGAGGGCTACCGGACTTCAGGCACGGATGAGAAGGTCAACCCCCGTCTCCGGGGGCACCTGCACAACGGAATTAATCACAGGATCGGACAATGTCCCAGTCAGATAAAAAACAGACCGCCGCAACAAACAACAGTGCCGATACTCCACCGGAACAAAAGAAACGCTCCTTCGGACGCACCTTTCTGATTCTGCTGGTCATCGTCGGTATTCTCACCTGGTTTGCACCGCAGATCATCTCGCGTACCGCGCTCAAAGATTCCATTCTGCCGCTGGTTCTCAAACGCTATCCCGCTGACATCAAAACAGGGGACGTGACACTCGGCTGGGGTCAGCCGGTCTCCTTTCAGAATATTGTACTGGAAGACTTTGAAGGCCGTCCCGTGGTCCGCATCAAACAGATCCAGACACAGAAAACGCTCTGGGAGCTGGCGAAGGACCGCAAGCAGATCGGCGATGTGAACGTGACCGGCGTGGATTCTTTTACCTACGTCAACAGTCAGGGAATCGCCAACCGGGACTTCATCACGGCACTCATCAACAAAGGGACCGAGGAACATCCGGAAGGAGAACCGGGTAAAGAGGAACCGCCGAAAACGGGCCTGCGTCAATCGCTGAAACTGAACCTGACCGATTTGAATCTGTTTGTTGTCAACACAGACCAGCAGGCGAAAGAAGAGGAAACTCCCTATCTGGCCGGCATGAACATTACGGTGACCCGTCCCGGTCCGCGAACCGAACCGGTACTCGTGGAAGGAAACTGGCAGGAGAAACTAGCCGAGAATGCGGGCAGCAGCAAACCAGCGGAAATCGCCTTTACCGCCAGTGTGGTCAATGCAGACCAGCCCGATGCCTCCCGCTCCGGTTCACTCAAATTCAAATCACAATTTTTCGACCTCAAACAGTTAACGCCGATGGTGCAGGCCTTTTCCCCGGGCGCTTATATTGACGGCATTTCCAATTCCGAAATGGAAGTCAAATGGTCGGGCACAAAAGAGGCGCCCCGGTTCACCGTCAAAGGAAACTGGGAAGCGGCCCCCTTCGTCTTCAGCGCCCCTGAGCTGATCGGTAACGACGAAATCTCGACCGACTATGCGAAAGGGAACCTGGACCTGATGGCCGCCGATGGCGTGCTCTACTTTAAACAGGCCGAGGCAGAATCACAGCTGGGGAAACTGGCGCTGCAGGGCAAAATCAATCTGAAGGACCTGCAGCACGAGGATCGCCGCGAGCGTCTGGCCGGTCTGTTGTCATCCCGTCTCAAGTTGACCGGCGATCTCGACCTGGCCGAAGCAGCCCGCCAGCTGCCGGAAACCGTGCATCTGAAACCGGGAATGCGAATCACATCGGGGAACGTCAACTTCGAACTCTCCAATTATAATCCGCAGAAACCCGAAGAGGCAGCCGACCAGACCTGGCTCGTCGCTCTGAAAACTTCCGACCTGAACGGCGTAAACCAGGGACGCGAAATCCGCTGGCAGCAGCCGATCGAATTGCTGATGCGGGTCCGCCGCGAAGCCGAACAGTTCGAAATAGAATCGCTCCGCTGTGCCTCGGACTTCCTCAAGCTCAGCGGCAGCGGTAATGCCCGGGACCTCAAGATTCAGCTCGAAGCGGACCTCGATTTGCTCTCACAGCACCTGGAACAGTTTGTCGATCTGCAGGCTGTGGCCCTCAAGGGGAAACTCAAAGGGGAGGTTGATTTTCAGATCGAGAACGAGAACTGGAAAACCCAGTCTTACCTGACGTTTCAAAACCTGCAGCTGGCAGCCCCCGATCGCCGCGGCTGGAGCGAACCCAAGCTCGAACTCACCATCGATGGTGCCGGCACCACCGATGAGAAGCAGCTGCACGTCGAACGATTTATTGTCACGCTGCTCGCCGGCGAAGATTCTTTCCAGGCGAAACTCAAAGCGCCGACAACCATTGAACGACAGGCGGAAGCAGATCAGAAACAGCAGGTGCTTCCGTTCCAGGTCCAGTTACGGGGTAAAATCGCGTCTTGGGCCGATCGCGTGCGTCCGCTGGGGAGCCAGGACCTGGAGCTCGGAGGCAACGTGCAGTTCTCCTCGGCAATCTCGATTGGTGACGAGTACGTCGCGCACGAAAACACAACCCTCGACCTGACCAATCTGCATATCGCGTCTCCCTCCCTCTGGATTGATGAGCCGCACGCCGAACTCAAAACGGCCGGCAGCTGGGATGGCAAACACAAGACATTGAAACTCGCCACACTGGCCTGGCGGAGTGAGGCGGTTGCCGTCAATGGCGAAGGGATTGAAGTACAACTGCCCCATGCTGAAGTCAGCACTCCCTCGCTCGACGGGAAACTCGCCTTCAATGGCGACCTGCACCAGATGACCAGCTGGTTCCAGAATCCCGCAGAACCGCCGGGACAAAAATATTATGGAAACATCCAGGGGCAGGCCAACGTGGTCGTCAATGACCAGGGCCGGATGGCGAACTGGCGGACGACCATCAAGGACTTCGCCATCGAAGCGCCCCGGCGCCCCGATACGCGGGTCACAAAAGAACCGATTGCCAGCCAGCGCAATCCGGGCTGGGTGATCAGCTGGCAGGAACCGGAGATCCGCATCGAAGGGGACACCCGTCAGAGCCTGCAGGAAGACACTGTCGCGCTCAACCAGATGTCGATTCACTCTGATATGCTCGATCTGACAGCGAAAGGCAAAATCGACAACTGGAGTACCACCCGCAACATCCGTCTGGCGGGTGAAGTGACCTACGACTGGGAAAATCTCACACCCCTGTTGCGCAGTAAACTCGGCCCCGATGTGCAGATTGTCGGAAGAGAGACACGTCCGTTTAACTTGAATGGTCCGCTCGGCTCGCCGCAATCACAAGAAGTCGAAGCGGTGGCCCTCGACAATATCCAGCCCCGTCCGCTGTATCCGAATACGCGGCCCCTGTTCGTACCGACCACCCGTTACCAGGATCTGACCGGTGAAGCGGGTATCGGCTGGGAACAGGCCAACATTCGCGGCCTGACCAGTGGCAAGACGACCATCGAAGCCCGCATCAAAGACGGCCAGATTCATATTACCCCCATCGACCTGCAGGTCAGCGGCGGTCGACTGCGGGTGGCCCCCATCATTCGACTGGACGTCAAACCGGCGGCCCTTGTCTTTGGTAAGGGGGAAGTGATTGACCGCTTCCAGTTCACTCCCGAAATGACCCGTAACTCGCTGCGTTTTGTGGCGCCGATGATCGCTAACAGCACCAGTATTCAGGGACAGTTCTCACTGAGCCAGGACTACGCCATTATTCCGCTTGACCAACCGGCGCTGGGTGAAGCCCGCGGTGCGATGTCCATCCAGTCAGCCAGGGTGGGACCGGGACCGTTGTTCGATGCCCTCGCGGGAAAAATTGATCAGGTCCTGGCAATGATCAACATCAATCGTGACGGTCGCCTGATCGGCCCCGATGCGATCTTCATGCAGGTCAACAATCAGACCGTGCAATACCATATGATTGACGGCCGCGTTTATCACAGCCCGTTCCAGGTCAACATGAAGGGCATCACGATTACCACCACCGGTTCGGTGGGCCTCGATGAATCACTCGATCTCGTCGCCGAAGTGGGTTTCACAAACATGCTGCCTCAGGACAGTGACAAGCCGCTGATTAAGGCGCTGCTCAGCCGTCCGCTCAAACTACCCATCGGCGGCACGCTCAAAAAACCCAAGGTCGACATGAGCTCGGTGGGTAATTATGCAAAACAGATGGGCGTGAATGCCCTCGACGCCGTGCTGGGAGGCGGCATTGGTTCCCAGATTCAGAGCCTGTTCCCCGAGCGAACCCCTGAAGAAATGGAACGCATCCAGAAGGAGCGCGAGGAGCGTCGTAAAGAACGCGAAAAACGCCGCGAAGAACGCCGCCTCGAAAAGCTCAAACGCAAACAGTAACCAACGCACACCACCCGTGAGCGGAATGGCGTTCGTTTCTGTTGATCTATACTGCGCGGTTACAAATTACCGGCAGCTAGCGCTTTGCCGCTCAATTTCTGACACGCTATCACTTCCCGGAAACGGCGCTCAGTTCTTCCTTACCGCCGTGTTGCGGCAGCAGGCGTTTGGCTTCTTTCAACACGAACTCGGGATCCATAAACGGTTCGTAGCTGATATCCTGCCAGACGACGTTCCCTTTCGCATCGATAATGAAAGTGCCGTGCAGGGGCTGCTTTTCGAAATCGTCGAAGACATGGAACGACTTAAACACATCCAGCTTGCTGTTTGAAAACAGCGGGATCGGTAAATCCCCTTTGTCGTAATTCTTGATGGACGTCTTCAGGCCTTCCTGGTCGTCAGTGCTGATCGCCATCAAGGGGAAGCCGGCCTGCTCGAACTCCTTGACCATCGGGGCGAAAGCCTGCAACTGCTGCGCACAGTGCAGACAGCTGTAACCGAGATAAAAGATCAACACATGCGGCTTGCCCTTGAACTCATCGGAACTGCGGAGCTGGCCTTTCGCGTCTTTGAGCTGCCAGGTCGGAACAGGGGAGGGTTCCCAGCGGAACGGTCCCAGGGTTTTCAGATCGGGTCGATCGCCAACATCGCTGGCCAGTTTGTTTTCAATCCGCCAGTCTCCGGCATAACCGGCTGCCTCGGCGACCGGCGCCAGTCGAGTGAAGAGGGGCACATCCAGATCGATGGTGGCAGACAGCTTTCTCAGCTTGTCAAACTCTTTCTTCGCCTCTTCCTTCTTGCCGGACTGCCAGAGCAGTTCGACCAGCGTCGCCTGGGGCTGCACTTCATTCTTATGCGAACCGATCAGCTTCCGCAGGGCCTTCTCTGCTTTTTCCGCATCGCCTGATTTCCATTGAACGACAATCAGGTAAACGTCGTCGGCACCACCGGCTTTCTTCAGCAGCTCGTGTCCTTTCTTGAAGTCACCCGCTGCTATCGCCTGGTGCCCCTGCAGGGCATCGATGTGTTTCTGGACTTTCTTGATGCGGGCCACAAACGGCTTGCCCGCTTTTTCTTTCGCCGCTTTAATGTCCTTCTCGGTCGGGGCGGCTTTCTTTTTGGAATCTGCCTTCCCGTCTTTTTTTGCGTCTTTTTTCTCGTCTGTTTTGGGGTCAGACTTTTCATCCGTCTGCTTGTCGTCGGCTTTCTCGGAATTCTTAGCTTTCTGCTCTGCGTCGGCCTCCGCTTTGGTTTTCTCGGTCTCCAGAGTCTCTAACCGTTTCTGCAGTTGCGCGATCACCTGTTCTCCCTCGGGAGAGCGACCATTCTGGAAATTAGCCAGTCCCAGGTAACGCAGACGATTCAGCTGTTCGTCTTCCTCTGCGGTCGGCTCCAGGTAAGGTGTCTGGCTGAGTGCGATAATATCGTCCCACAGTTCGTAGGTGCGCAAAACCTGCAGCAGACGCATCCGTCCGTACTTGGCGCTCCCCCGTTTTTTGAGTGTGTTGTATTTAGGGTGCTGAGGCAGTGAGATCATATTCTTCGCCAGATCCACAGCATCATGCACGCGACCAATGAAAATCAGGTTGCGGATCAGCCATTCGTTGTTGTGGGCATAGTTGTGAATCTGGTCCGGCATGACCGCATCCCGCATCATGTGGGCGTGGTCCACACGGGCCGAAGCTTCCTGCTGCCAGACCGCATCCTGGTAGCGTTTGAGCCGCGAATAAATGTGACCGGGCATGTGCCACATGTGGGCGATTCCGGGGGAGGACTGACCGCAGTTCGCTGCTGAGGTCAACGCCATCTCCGGCTTGCGATGATCCCACAGATGAATTCGATAGTGGTGGGCGGGGTGCATCGGGTTCTTAGCGAAAATGTCCTGCAGCAGTGCTTCGGCAGCCACATAGCTCGTGCTGGCAGACCGCGATTGATACAGGTGCACCGCCAGGAACGCCTTGGCTTCCAGGTCATCGGGATATTCGATGATCAGGTCTTCCAGCGCTTTGGTATAAGCTTCATTGCGTTCCTTGCTCTTCTTCTTGTCGGCATTGATGTAGTCTTCCAGCGCCTTGATATATTTCTTCTCGCGCGGCGTGATCTTGTCGAGCCGTTTGTTTGCTTCTTCGATGAACCCCTTGGCCCGCTTCTCGTTTTTCAGGTTGCACATTGCAGCGCCCCAGAAGGCCATCGCACAGTCTTTGTCGAGATTGGCTGCATGCCGGAAAGAACGCTCGGCTTCCAGGTACCAGAACCCGTGCAGCTGTCCCAGCCCCTGATCCAGGAACTTCTGTGCTTCCGGATTCTTGACCGTCACATCGAAGTGTACGTCGCCGGTGCCTCCCATCAGGTAAGCCGCCCGCCGCGGTCCCTCGTTGAAGACTTCACCATGATACGAATGGCCCGCCAGCACATCGTCCGACTCGGCAGAGTCCTTCGAGGTCGACTCGGCTTCGGCTGACTTCTCTTTCTTCGCCTCCGTCTTGTCGGCACTCAATACCGGTCCGGCAGAGCAACAGAGCAGGCCAGCGACTGTGGTCAGGATAAGAAAATAACGCTGCAGGGATGCGGGGAGGGTCAAACTCATAATACTCACTCAGTTGTTGGAATGATTGAAGCTATGATTCCATCGCGGCGAAAACCGCGCACGTTACGCCATTTTACCCCCGCCGGTTTCGGAATGTCGATCCTCCCCGACGGATTCGGCGGACAATTACCGGAAAGATGCACTTTGACTGATATCATCGTTTCACACAGGAATTCTGCTTGCCTGATATTAATGTTCAGATTAGCATACCCGGGTTATGGCTCGAGTCTGTTTTACCCCCAACCTGGAACGCCACCTGGCCTGCGCTGCAGCGGAGGTCTCCGGTACTTCCGTACGTGAAGCACTGGACCAGGTGTTTGAAAATCAACAGCAGCTAAGGGGTTACATTCTCGACGACCAGAATCGGCTGCGGCAGCACATGGTGATTTTTATCGACGGGAAAACCATCGTCGACCGGGTTCATCTCAGCGATGCCGTCTCGCCTGACAGTGAAATTTACGTGATGCAGGCACTCTCCGGCGGTTAATTTAAACCTCAATTCTCAGCTCTCTGAATTCACAAAAGAAAGGTGTCGGCATGAGCGCTCGACTGCACGTCGCCACACGCAAAGGTCTGTTCCATCTCAAACGACACTCTGGACAATGGTCTATCGGTCGACACGATTTCGAAGGCGCCCACGTCTCCATGTCGTTGCATGATCCCCGTAACGGGATGACCTATGCCGCTTTGAACCACGGACACTTCGGCGTGAAACTGCACCGCAGCAGCGACCAGGGAGCGAACTGGGAAGAACTCACACCTCCCGCTTATCCGGAGGGCGCCGTGAAAGGGGCAGACCCGTTTACCGCCAATGGAGAACCGAAGCCCGCCAGCCTGAATGAAATCTGGTCTCTGGAAACCGGGGGCCGCGATCAGCCCGACCGCCTCTGGTGCGGCACCATTCCCGGCGGACTGTTCCGCTCCGACGATGCCGGCACCAGCTGGCAGCTGGTCGAATCATTGTGGAACGCTCCCGAGCGGATGCAATGGTTCGGCGGCGGCAAAGACGACCCCGGCATTCACTCCATCTGCGTGCATCCGAAGAACAGTCAGCAGGTCGCGGTCGCCATCTCCTGTGGCGGCGTCTGGGTGACCCAGGACGACGGCGCCAGCTGGAACTGTCAGACCACCGGCATGTTCGCCGAGTACATGCCCCCCGATCAGGCCGATAATCCCAACGTGCAGGACCCGCACCGCATGGTGCAGTCCCCCTCGCGGCCGGACACTTGCTGGGTCCAGCATCATAACGGCGTGTTTCGCACCACGGACGGCATTCAATCCTGGCACGCCATCGAAGGCATCCAACCTTCGAAGTTCGGTTTCGCCGTCGCCGTCCACCCGCAGCGTCCCGATACTGCCTGGTTCGTTCCCGCGGTCAAAGACGAGAACCGCGTTCCCGTCGGAGGCAAGTTCGTCATCGCCCGCATCACGGACGGCGGCCAGACCTCACAGGTCCTCACCAAAGGCCTGCCGACAGGTAAGAGTTACGACATCGTCTACCGCCACGCCCTGGACGTGGATGACAGCGGCGATGTCCTCGCCGTCGGCAGCACCACCGGCAATCTCTGGATCTCAGAAGACGGCGGCGACTCCTGGCAAACCATCTCGACGCACCTGCCGCCCATCTACTGCGTAAGGTTCGCCAAAGCGTAGCCAGTCATAGCGCAGCTGTAACAGCGTCCCGAATCCCGGTTGCCACTGTCAGCTCGCCCGACAGTAAAGCTTGGCATAGACTCAAACAACACGTAAGAGAATTAACCACGAAAAGTACAAACGTCACGAAATTGAAAAACGGGCGTAGCTGACATCTCAATAAATACCGTCTTCTTCAAGAACAGACTTTGAGATCCGGGGCAATCAATACAATCCCGGAATCGATTGTTGAAGTTGATTGAAACCAAGTTTAGTGATCTCTGTCCCTGCATGCTCTAATTGCACCAGATTTTTCAGTCCTTTGAGGTGTGTCAATCCCTGATTACTGACCCGGGTATTCTGAATTTCGAGCTGTCTGAGTTGTGAAAGTCCCTGCAGATATTTCAGGCCGTCATCAGTAATTTTTGTTTCAGAAAGATTGAGGAATTCCAGTAGTCCAAGATTCTGTAGATCATCCAGACCAGGACCTGTGATCTGCGTCCCTTTTAGGTTAAGCCAGGAAAGCGCTTGCATTCCTTTCAGATGATTCAGGCCGGCACCAGTGATCTGGGTGTCGTCCAGGTAGAGTCTGTTCAAATTCGTTAGTTCTCGCAAATAGAATAAGTCGTCATCAGTCACTTTTGTTCCAGAAAGATTGAGACTTTCCAGACTTGTAAGTTCCCGTAGAAGAACCAGATCAGGACCTGTGACCTCTGTATTCTCCAAATTGAGAGTGCGTAACTCTTTCATTCCCTGCAGATAAACCAGACCGGGGCCAGTAATCTGGTTGTCGGCCAGATTGAGCTGAATCAAGTTTGTTAATCCTTGCAGATGGGTTAAGCCAGCATCTGTAATGTTGGAACTGGAAAGACCAAGGTATTTCAGTTTGCTAAGCCCCTGTAAATGGACCAGACCTTCATCACTAACCTGGGTCTGACCAAGAGCAAGTTCTTCCAGCGAATCAAACGACTTGAGAGCTTCCATTCCCTGATCACTGAAATCCGTCTGGTACAAAGAAAGTTCCCGCAGCCCCTTCAGATTCTGCAGCGAACTCAAACCACGACCGTCAAACCCTGTTCCCGAAAGGACTAGTCCCTCTAGCTGAGTCAGCCCCTGGAGATTTACCATTCCGACATCTGTGACCCTGGTTTTAGCCAGAATGAGCGCTCGCAGGCGGGTAAGTCCTCTCAGCCGGGTTAACCCGGCGTCACTGATCTCTGTATTATGGAGACTGAGAATTTCCAGGTCTTTGAATTCAGATACCAGTTCAAGGTCGTCATCAGTGATTTTAGTATGGCCGGCACTAATTTCTGTCACAACCTCAAACCGACACATGCAGCGATGTCCCAGCACTGCCGACAGAATATTATAGCAGAACTGCGGAAGCACCGAGAACAGCTTGCCCGGACCGGTATTGATTCTGATCGATTCATTAACCGCCCTCAGCTGTTGAATCGCGCGTGCATTTGGTCGATCCGCATCAGGAAGGAAAAAGATCACCATTCCAATGACGATTGGTAGTGCCAACACGCCCCTCAGCGCGATCGAACGCCAGGCACAGCGCAAGCGGCCGGTTGGTTGAAGCGTCGGTTCTGACTGATTCATACGCTCACTCCTGAAATACAACAGTGTGCCTGCCGTAACCTTGAGTTATAATCGGTTCTCTGGACAAATACAAAATTAATCTCAGCACGTACCGCTGCCTGTTCCGAAAGAGACTCTCGAAAGTATTCCTCCCATGAAAAAAACATTGATCCTGCTTCCCGGACTGGGGAGTACCGAAGTAACCTGGCAGCATCAACTGGAACATCTGGGAGATACGCTTGAGGTGCAGTCCATCACCATGGACCAGGCCCAGAATCGCAGTGAGCTGGTCGAGACTTTTCTCAATCAGGCTCCAGACCAGTTTTATCTGGCTGGTCATTCTTTCGGCGGCTGGCTGGCTCAGGCGGTCGCAGCAGCCGCACCGAAGCGGGTACTGAAACTGATGCTGTGCAACACCTTCACGCGGCACAATCCGGATCACATCGGCCTGCTCGCACTGTTTCAGGAAAACATTCAGCGCGGCCTGCTCGACGAATCGCTGGACGCCAACCTGAAAGACATTATTCATCCCGACCGGCTGGAAGACGAACAACTCGTCGTTCCCTTGCAGGCGATGCTCAAAGGGTTCTCCCCCGACGGTTACCAAAATCAGGTGCAGGCTATGATTGATGACTACGCCACCGAACCGCTGCTGCCTGACATCACCTGCCCCACACTGGTCACCGCCGCCCGCCAGGACCTCGTCTTCCCATTACAGGAACTCCAGTACCTCGCCGACCAGCTTACGGACGCCCGATTCACCATCGTCGAAGACTCCGGCCACATGTCCCCCATGGAACGCCCCCAGGCTATCACCGCCCTGATGCGACTCTGGTTTGCTGCCTGAAGGGACGATTCAATCAGAAAGTTCCGGCAATTTCTTACGCAACCGGGCCAGGGCCGTGGGGGTGACTCGAGTGTTCTCCGTATAAAGTGAACTCAGTCTGGTCAGGCCCTCCAGGTGCACCAGACCTGCATCCGTGATCCCGGTCTGATTCAGATTGAGCCGCGTGAGATTCTTGAGAGTCTCTAATTGAACCAGGTCGTCATCAGTCACCGGCGTCTCAGACAATACCAGGATCTGCAACTGAGGAAACTTCGAGATAATTTCTAACCCTACATTCCCGGCCTGTGTTCCCCCCAGGAAAAGAAATTCCAGCTTTGTGAGCGCATCCAGTTCCTGCAGCCCTGCATCACTGATCTGCGTCTGACTAAGATCCAGGATTCGCAGTGCCTTCAGACCGGCCAGATGTCTCAGGCCTGCATCTGTGATTCGGGTCTCGTTCAGGCCAAGCTCAGACAGATTGGTTAACTCTCGCAGATGGGCCAGTCCTGCATCCGTCACTTGAGTGCCCGTCAGATAGAGCCCCGTCAGTTGCTTCAGACCCGCAAGATGGATCAACCCTTGATCGCTGACTTGAGTCCAAAAGAGTGTAATGCGCTGCAGGTTGTCAAGCCGCTTCAGATTAATCAGGCCGGCATCACTGATCGCGGTCTCATGTAAATCCAGAAACTCCAGTCGGCGCAGGTTCTTAATATGCTGCAGACCACGATCACTGATCGCGGTATTCCCCAGCACGAGAGTCTCCAACTCTGCGAACCCTTCGAGATGCAACAGTCCCGCATCATTGATACTCGATCCGTTCAGGACCAGTGCTCTCAGTTTGTGCAGGCCCGCCAGTTGAGAAAAACCCTTCTCAGAGAACGTAGCGTCACTCAAATCGATAAATTTCATATTCGTCAAGCGACCGATGGCAGCCAGGTCGGCGTCGCTGAGTGCCTGTTGACGGCAGTCGATTTCGAAGGGCCGCTGCAATGAATCCCAGACCTCTCGACTCACATGCCCCTGAATCCAGTTCTGCCAGGTAGAAGGCAACTGGCCCAATACCCAGTTCGGCTCCGATTCGATCACAATCTCCGGATTCGATTTCAATTGTTGAATTGCCCGGCTGTGCTGGATTCCAGGCACGACAAACAGCACCAGACCCGCCACAACCACCAGCCCGATCCCCCGCCAGACCCACCGCAGGCGACTCACACGCTTCTGATTGAGTTCGGGTTGGGTCATAGATTACGCTCCAGCGATAGTGTGCTGTAATGAATATCAGTTCCACCAGGTTAATCACTCAAATTCGGCAACGATTTACGGAGACGAGCAATACCTTCTTCCGTGATCTGTGTTCCGTCATATAAGATTTTTGACAGTGTTGTAATCCCTTTCAGGTGGTCCAGTCCGGCATTACTGACCTTTGTATTTTCAATTTCAAGCCACACCAGCTGTTCCAGTCCCTGCAGGTGAACCAGACCTGCGTTGGAGATTCGTGTCTTGTTAAGATAAAGATCGTACATCGCATTAAAGTCCTTTAAATGAACCAGCCCGGCATCACCGACACGAGTCTCACTTAAATTGATCGCGTAAAGTTTTTTCATCCCTCTCAAATTAACCAGACCAGCGTCCGTAATCTGGGTACCCTCCAAATAAATTTCGTACAGGTTAGTTAACGCTCGCAAATGCGCAAGCCCCTCGTCAGTCACTTGAGTCCCTGATAAATCGAGAACTGCCAGTTGATGCAGATTCTGCAGATAAACCAATCCTCGATCACTGACTTGAGTTCCCGCCAGACTGAGATACTTCAAATTCCCAAGTCCTTCCAGATGCTTGAGGCCGGCATCGCTGATTTTTGTTTCTCTCAGTCCGAGTTTTTCAAGCGAAGGAAAACGATTTAACAGCGCAAGCTGTTGGTCAGTGATGGATGAATAAGAACACTCAATCAACTTTATTCGCTGAAAAGGCAGTAGCCTCTCCTCTCCCAGTCTGTCTGTCAGCCAGTCCTGCCAGGACCGGGGTAAGGCACCCAGCAACGCATCCGGCTCAGTAGTCAACTCCACGTTTTGAATAGCTTGCAGTTGACGAATTGCCCCACCGGTCTGTACAGCAGAGACTACGAACCAGACCACCCCCGCCACAACCACCAGCCCGATTCCCCGCCAGACCCACCGCAGGCGGCTCACGCGCTTCGGATCAGGTTCGGTTTGTGTCATCGCACACACTCCCTCAAAACAGCCACTGCTGCCCTTTGCCCGTGGTCGGCGGACGGAATTGCGTAAAGTCCAACGCCGGCAACCGCTCATCCAGACCATGCTTGCGCGCGAAGACCTGAAACAGATTGCCAATCTGCTCGGAGATCTCACCGGTGCCACGAATCCGCGTGCCGAACTCGGCGCTGTTGAGCTTCCCGTCCCGGGTCTGTCGGATCCGGCTGATGACCCGCTCCTTCCGCGTGGGTTGCGTCCGCTCCAGCCATTCCAGGAACACCGGCTCCACCGTCAGTGGCAGGCGGAGCATGATATAACTGGCCGAGCTTGCTCCCGCCCCTTTCGCCGCCTGCAGAATCGCGGGGATTTCATGATCGTTCAAACCCGCAATAATCGGCGAGACCATCACCTTCGTCGGCACTCCCGCCGCCGAGAGCTCGCGAATCGCCCGCAAGCGGGCTGCTGGAATACTGGTACGAGGTTCCATCTCGCGGGCCAACTCCGGGTCGAGCGTCGTGATCGACAGGCTGACATTCACCAGCGACCGCTGCGCCATGGATTGCAGAATATCCAGATCGCGCACCACGAGCGCATTCTTCGTGACAATTCCCACCGGCTGATTCGCTTCCGACGCGACTTCCAGGCATTGTCGCGTCAGCTGGAACTCGCGTTCCGCGGGCTGATAACAGTCCGTGATGCCGGAAAAAGCAATCAGTTCGGGCTGCCACTCACTGCGGCTCAGAAAGTCGCGAAACAGCTTCGGCGCATCCCGCTTGACCATGATCTTCGTTTCAAAGTCCAGCCCTGCGTTGTATCCCAGGTATTCGTGAAAGGGCCGCGCGTAACAGTAACTGCAGCCATGCGCACAGCCCCGATATGGATTGACGCTAAAGCGAAAGTTGAGATCGGGCGAATCGTTCTCGGTTACGATCGATTTCGACTGATCGTCCAGGTATTCAATCCTCCGGGGCCGGGAGAGATATTCGTCATCCCATTCCAGCTGTTCCAGATCCGGTTCGGCGTACTTCGACTCAAACCGGTTGGGGGGATTGATGTGAGAACCGTGCCGCATGACTCGCTCGAATCAACAAAGAAAACAAAACACCTGACACTTTGTTTATAGGCGATTCACAGGTCGTAGGGAAGGATCTTTTTCTCATGATGCAAAATTGACGACGTTTAGCTCCGTAAAGTTACGACTGCTCCCGCTCACTCATCCATCTTACGACAGGGCAAAAACACATCGAACGAGGCACCGCTGTCCGACTTCGAGCTGAAACAGATTTTGCCCCCCGAAGCCTCCACCAGCGAGCGACTGAGCGACAGACCGATTCCCAGCCCCCCCTCTTTAGTGGTCGTAAACGGCGTAAACAGCTGCCCGACGAACTCGTCAGGCACTCCGGGACCGGTATCAGAAACAGTAACCCGCACCATGAATTCGCCAGCCGGCGCAACTTCAATCGTCAACTTGCGTGATACAGGTATCTCGGACATCGCGTCCATCGCATTCAGAAACAGGTTCGAAAGTACCTGCTCAATCTGCACCCGGTCCGCATAAACCACCGACATCCGGGATTCGCTCACCAGTTGCACATCGATCTGTTTCTGACGCAATTCATATTCGATCAACTGCAGCGTACTGCGGATACTGTCCAGAATGTTAAACCGCATCAGTTCCTGCGGCCGCTTTTCGGCCATCGATTTCAACCTGCGGACAATATCCCCTGATCGGTGGGAGAGAGCTTCGATCCGTTGCACCAGATCCGAAACATCCTGCCCCTGCTCAATCCGTGTTTTCATGGCCGAACTGTAATTCGCAATCGCGGTAAGAGGTTGATTCAATTCATGTGAAATGCCTGCTGTCAGTTCTCCCATGACAGCCAATCTCGATGCATGTGCCAGACTATCACGGTATTCTTGTGTTTTATGGGCGGTCTCATAGCGTTCCGTAACGTCTTGCGCACTTCCGTGCATACTTACAACCTCGCCAGCTGCATTCCGTTTCAGAAATCCCCGCTCATGCACATAACGTATAGCACCATCGGGAAGAATGATACGATGTTCGATACTGCAGGGTAAATCGTATTCCAAAGTTTGTGCTACACTGCGGTCTATCAACGCACGATCCTCAGGATGGACGGTTGCCAGAAAGGCTGGATAGGTCAGAGCAAAACTATCCGGGTTCACTCCAAAAATCCTAAAGACCTCGTCCGACCACCATAAAGTATCATCGATCAAATTCCATTCCCAGCTGCCGATGTGCGCCTGGCGTTGCGCCTCAGATAGCTTTTCGTGCGTTCGATTGAGTTCGATTTCTGCAAATTTCTGCTCACTGATATCTTCAACAATGATCAGAATCTCATCCTGCAGATAAGGCTGTACGCGGGCTCGACACCAGCGCTGCTGCCCCTTTATTATCAGCGGATAATCAAACGACTCTCGTCTCCTGTCGATATGCACCCGTTGAATCGCTTCCGTAAACGGCAATCGGATTTCTTCTGGAAGCAAGTCCCAGAGTTTGTTACCTGAGGTGAGATCACCGTCGGATAACACATACTCCGGATGTCTGTTATTGAAGTTAATTATCTCGCCTCGACGATCGACAACCAGCACCAGGTCGGGCAGCCCCTGAAAGAGTGCCTTCAACTGAGCCGTCTTGCGTGCCAGTTCTGCTGTTCGGCGTCGGACACGAGCTTCCAGTTCTTCATTTTCTCTGAGAATCGCATCCTCATCCTGTTTCCGCTGAGTGATATCCTCAATGATCCCGACCATACGGGTCACTTCCTGCTGTTCGTTGTAGACGGGAAACGAACGGGCTTCCAGCCAGCGGAAGCTTCCATCAGGATGCACGACCCGGAACTGGGGAAATTCCGTTTCGGAAAAGTCACCCTGAATTTTTCGGTTCATGCTCTGCAGTAACCGCTCTCGATCATCGGGATGAATCCGTTCCATCCAGAGATGGGGATCGTCGTAGATACTCTGACAGGGCTGTCCCCAGAAATCCTCATATTTCGGGCTGACATAATACACTTTTTGTAAATCAGCAGAGCTCACCCAGAGCAGCTCATTCACATGCTCAGATATCTGCTGAAAGATCTGCCTGCTTTCACGCAGCGCCTGCTGGTCTTCCAGTCGCTCGGTGATGTCGATGCCCACACTAAGCACACCGATTATGTTATCTGTGTCATCCCGCAAAATGGAATTGTGCCAGGCAACACGCTTCACCTTGCCCGTCGCAGTCTGGATGTCATTCTCAAAGAATTCAACAGGCCTGTTTTCCCCATGCATTAACTGGTCGAAGAGGGTTCGTACTTCCTCGCGATTACTGACGGGTAGAAAATGATCGAACCAGTTCATCCCCAGAATCACTGACTCTTCCGCCTCCAGCAATCGACAGCCATGCGGATTGATCAGCGTGATCTTCTGCTCTGCATCGATCACCAGGATCATCTCCCGCACCAGCCGAAAGTACTGTCCGGCCAGATCGATTTCCTGTTCCCCCCCTGTGACAGTCTTGCTGACTTCATTTACAACAGCCAGCAGCCCGGTAACCGCGTCTGAAGCATCCCGCTGGCACTGCCATTTGACCTCTACCGACACCCGTTTGCCGTCCTGTCGGCAGTGAACCAATTCCTGAGTGTGAGACGATATTTTTCCAGCACCCAGTTGCTCCAACGCCGCACGGCAAGCAGCACGATCCCGTTCATCGGCAACAAGGTCAGCATAATACCTGCCTGTGAGTTCGACCTGCGGATACCCATGCAACTCTGCAAAAGTGGTATTCGCAAACAGGATTGTCCCCGAAAGGTCGCATTCACAGACGGCACAAGGCAGCGCGTCGAGCAGCGAATGATCCCGACCTGTCTGATACGAAGTGACCCCCACGGGCCCCTTGGTAACAGGTGTTTCTGCAGCATCAATCCTGCGATGCTTCTGCTCCAGTTCTCCAACACGGCGGCGGAGGCGAGTCACTTCATCCAGAAGTTCCGACGTCTTAGCGTGTGACATGTTTCCCTATCATCCTTTCAGGAAAAGCCGGCTCATAAACGCTTGCGTTTTACCAATCCGTTTTTGAATTATTCCGTTGAACACGCGTGAAAGCGCATACTCAAGCGGACTCTGCTGTATCATCTGTCTCAGGTGGTAACCCGCGGCGCTGGAGCGTCCGTTCCAGCAGCAGGTCATACACAGGACGACTTCCCAGGGACTGCGCAACAATACTGGCCGTCATGCAGGTGACAATCATCGCCGGCAGTAACTGGAAGCTGGCAGTCATTTCGGCAACCAGTACGATTCCCGTCAGCGGTGCCCGTACGGTCGCAGCAAACAAAGCCCCCATCGCAGCGACCGCAAACGCAGCCGCCTGCAATTCGACCTGGGGAATCAGTTGATTCGCCAGTGAGCCGAAACTCGTTCCCAAAAGTGCCCCCAGCGCCAGCATGGGAGCGAAGATCCCCCCGGGTACACCCATGGAATAACTCAGAAAGGTCATTATCGCCCGCACCACCAGCAGTGCCATCAGCACGCCGAGCACAGGCGATTCGACAAAGATCTCTTTCACCAGCGCTTCACCTCCGCCAACATAATCCGGTGCGCTGACCATCAGGGCCCCCACAACCGCACCCACGGAAGCCGCGATCAACAGCATTGTCTTGGCACTCAAACGATCGGCGGTGTGCAGACATTTCAGCAGCACCGTATTGAAGCCCGCTCCCAGCGCACCAATCAGCGCGCCCAGCAACAGGGTCAATACAAAGGTGAGCAGCATATTTTCCGGCGGCACCATTTTAGGCAGCGAAGCCTGCAGCTGCGCCGGTAACTGGGGCAGGGTACCAAACACCTGGTCGTTTATCAGGTTCGCAGTAATACTCGCAATGATCACCGCATGCAGCGCCACGAAGCTGTACTGAAACCGGTGACGCACCTCTTCGATCATAAACAGGATCGCCCCCAGCGGCGCGCTGAAAGCCACGCTTAATCCCGCGGTGGCGCCTGCAGCCAGCAGCGTATTCAAAGTATGATTATCCGAACGCGCCCGCTCTGCCACAATCTGACCGATGCAGCCCCCCAGGTGAATCGTGGGACCTTCCCGTCCCAGGACCAGTCCCGCGCCCATCGAAAGCACGCCGCCGATAAACTTCACCGGCAACACACTCCGCCAGCGGAGCATCATCAGCTCCCCCATCACGCCTTCGATTTCCTGGATACCACTCCCCGCGGTCTCCGGTGCATACTTGCGGACCAGCACTGCCGAAAGGGCGACCATCACGGCCCCCACGACTGCTGCCACAAGCACTGTCAGCAGCGAATATCCGGAGAGAAATTCCACGATTAGTTTATAGACCTGGATGGACTGTTCGACACAATAATGAAAGGCCGCCCCCAGCGTACCGACGCCCAGTCCAATGATCAGCGCCAGCAGATAAATCCACATCGCTTGCTTGAGCTCCAGGTGCCGGCGCAGCCTGGCTTCCACCTTGTTTACATCCATTCCTCAGGCTTTCGTGAAAATCATTTCTCACTAGATACGCAACACGGGTAAGATAGCAGTTTTCGAGGCCCAATGGTACACCAGCCGGCCCTGTTTTAATAGACCCATTCCAGGGGAATCCCCTTCACGAAGACCACGTATCCGATCGTCAGCAGATAACAGACAACGGCCCCCAGACCCAGCCCCCACCAGGGATGCTTCCCCAGTACGCCTCCGGCTGCAATCAACAACCCCAGCAACAGTCCTAAGCACAACGCGGGAAGGATTTCCAGCCGGATTTGCTCGGCCACAAGCACGATATGCCACACCGCAGCCGCCAGCAGTCCCACCGCGAAAATCGTCAGCAGCCTGGAAACAGGCAGCGGGTCCCCGGCCATGGTTTTCATCCGTTCCTGGAGGTGAAGGGCGTCAATGAGCAAGCCAGCGGCAACCGATTTCGATTACCACAACTCACAAGCAGTATAACAGACCACAGCGACCTGAAACCATTTGGGACTCAATCTACCTCCACTTTTTGAGCTGCGCCATCAGTCCCCGCGCGCCAGTTTGAAATCAACATTCGTCTTCCAGAGTGGAAACGTTTCAATTCTTCAAAAATAAACAATTCCCATTGATCAGTTTTCCGTCGGATTTGCGGTTTCAATAATGCCCCAGGATGACGTTGGCACAAATGATGGCACGGAAGTTCAACACGCGAATCGAGCAATTCATCGACTCTGATCTGCCAGGCCAACATAAGGACCCGGCCTGATTCCTTTCTGTATGCGTCAACATCTGCTCTCTGTTGATCACGCTTGAATAGTTAAATTCCGTGTACCAACACGGGCATTTCTCGGCTGTTGCCAAACACATCTTGCAGAGCCACTGTTGAGATGGAAGTTCTCGTTTTTCATGTCTGCTTTTCAGGGGAAACTCAAATGACAGTTCAAAAAAGTATCAAGCTACCAGCTCCCGATCGCAAGAAATTCAAAAAAGGTAGAGAAGCCCTCAGCGTGGAAGGGCTGGAAAAAACCGCCGGACAGTTTGATAACAAAGTGCCCATCGCCTGGTTCCAGCGAGGAACCCAGGTCAGCCGAGCCGTTGCCCGCATCATTACTCCCTCCGGGCTGGGAACCGGCTGGATCATCAATGGCGGTTTTGTGATCACCAACAATCACGTCATCTCCAATGCACACACCGCCGAAGATTCACGGGTGCAATTTCAGTATGAAGATGACATCAATGGAAACCCGCTCGTCCCCCGCGCATTTGACATCGAAGAAATGCTGGTCACCAACGCTGCCCTCGATTATACAATTCTGAAACTGGCTGGAAACGCCGAGCAGGATTATGGCTTTTTCGATATCTCCCAGGCCACACCACCCCAACCGGGTGACATGAACACGCACTTCCCGGTCGTCATCCAGCATCCTGGCGGGCGAAAAAAAGAGTTCAGCGGCTTCGAAAATGAACTTGCCAAACTGAATGAAACTCTGGTCTGGTATACCAGTGATACCGAACCCGGTTCATCCGGTTCTCCGGTTCTGGGAGGAGTCGACTTCAGCCCGTTCGCCCTGCATCACGCAGGTGGCCCCCAGTTTATCAATGGGGAAACAAAGATCCTCAATGAAGGCATTCTGCTCTCTGCGATTGTGCATGACCTCGTCACAAATCATTCCGATGTCGCGGCTGAAATGGGACTGCAGAGCCATGAAGCCTTGCTGGATGACGCAGCCGTACTCTGGCTCAACCGGGGACGCGTCGCCAGTTATGTCAAAGCGGTCCTGGCTGGAGACGAAGAAGTCAGCGAAGTCGAATTGCAACGCATGAATAATGCATTTCAATGTCCAGGGGGCACACCCGGGTTCTATGATGACATCCTGACGCTGCAGAAATCATTCTCGAACCTCAGTGCCACTTGTGACCAGGAAGTCGTACCCGTGCTCGTCGCTGCCGCTGGGGTTGCCGCCGGTGCAGCAGCCGCTCACTGGGGTCACGTGACGAGTAAAGAAAACATGGCCGCCGCCGGCCCGAACGCTCTCACGACAACAGACTTCACACTCAGCATGGAAGGCTTCCGTATCAGCGGAGGAGGCACCGTCTTTACTCCGGTTGGCAGAGGAGATTTCGGCGTCGGACTTTCTGTGGAAGGATTCAGCTTTAATGGTAGCGGAGGCGTCGGTCTCGCCACACCGGTCGGCACTGTTTCGGGTGGCATTAAAGTACACGTTGAGAATGCCAACTGTATCGAATCGTTATATCGAGGCGTGCACGGTCTGTTCGATGTCACTGACCCCGACCAGCAGCGATATTTCACTACCATCCAGCCGGAAACAGAAGCCCTGCCGGTTCTCGCAGGTGTCTTCATCGCCGGTGTCGCCGCAGGTGCCAGCGCCTATAAGGCCGGCAAATAAGCAATGTGTTACCAGAAATGAACTGTCCGGATGCTGGGAGTGAGGTTGCCCGCCAGGTCTCTCAGCATCCGGACCATGTTTACCTGTCGATTCATCCCTGAATCGGCTGTCATCTGCTCACCAGCTGAGGTAATTAGTACTACCTGAGGGAATACGCACATGCCTTACCTCGACGTTCTTCGCAACGATGAAGCACTCGCCCGGGAAACACTGGGCAAACTCCGTACGGGAAGCCTGCCTGTCAGGCCCGACTTACGGTTCTCGCAGGTTTTAACCTTTGACAAAATCAGCGCCGTGATCACAGACAGGCAAGTCGTCGACCTGGGTGTCATCGAGGGTGTAACGGCTCTGCAGGAATTCATTCGCCCCGCGTTGTTTGTGCAGAATGGGAGCTATCAGGTTCCTCTCTCTGAAATCTGGAAGCAGAAGTTGAGCCAGGCGAAAGAGAACCTCGAACGGGCGATTGCCTCTACCGGTAGAATTGAAGTCAAAAATCACGACAGTCTCGCCTGGGTCGGAACCGGCTGGCTGGTCGCACCGGAGATCATGGTCACGAACAGACACGTCGCAATCGAATTCGCCCGGAAGTCAAACACAGGCTTTCGCTTTCGCAAGAACCGACAGTTAAAGCCGATGAGCGCACACGTGGACTTTCGCGAAGAACACCATTCGCCGCTTGAGGAAGAATTCGAACTCGTCGACGTACTCTATATCGAACCGGGAGATGACCCAGACCTGGCATTTTTCCAGGTACAACAGATCAACACCATGGGAGCACACAACCCCGCCACGCCACTCCGGCTGGCGGCTGCCGTCGCTCCAGGTACGGATGTCGCCGCCATCGGCTACCCGCGGGGAACCAGTGGCGAGCAGAACTGGCCGGCGATAACAGAGTTGTTCCAGGGTATCTTTGGCGTCAAACGCATCTCTCCGGGCAAAATAAAAACGGTGGAAGAGTCACAGCTCACACACGACTGTTCCACACTCGAAGGCAGCTCCGGATCGCCCGTCGTCAATTTATCGACCGGGGAAGTCGTCGGCATTCATTTTACCGGAACCTTTTCGGTCGCCAACTACGCCGTCCCCTCCACTCTCATCGCAGACCGGTTGGATCAACTGCTTTGAAAGGTTCCCGCTGGCAGAAAACGAGCACAGCGTCATTTTGAAGTAAGAACGATTCTCAAACGATCCTCAGCGGGTAAGCCCGAATGCAATTCGGGCCGAGCGCAGCGAGCACTCGGGTTAGCGGGTCCGTGCTCTCGGATATAAGCATAGATCGTCCTGATGTCCATTTCGGCCTGACGAGAAATCTCAACCCGGTAACTCATACGCTGTCAAGTACAGCCAGGACATCACGGAAAGGACGGGTACGGCCAGCTTCAATATCAGCCAGGCCTGTCTCTAAGGCCTTTAAAGAAGATTGGAGTTCTGCATCAGTCCCCACTCCCATCAGTTCCCGATGAACTTCCATCGACATCAGAATATACTTTCTTCCATCTTCGTCGATCTGCAGCATTCCATGGTGCTGCTCGAGTGCCTGTCGTTGTGCGTCGGTAAGCTGTGGTTTGATCATGGTCAGATTATAACAGCCCGCTGAAGCATTTGTTACGAACAGAATTGCAAGGAACTACTCCACAAACAGGCATCCTGTCAACAACCACATCAAGAATCGCATGCTGCTCCCCAAAAACAACCAGAAAATAATGCACTTGAATTAAGTCTAGTGGATCTATGAAAATACGTCACGCTGTTTTCTATTCCGTCTTATGTGATTCAGTTTCATTGAGTGCGATCCGTCTTTCTATGCCATTCATAGCGGATTTGTTCTAGCTTTCATTGTCCATGGCCGACCTCAAAAGCCGACAACTGATCTACCTCAAGGGATTCCTGTTCCTGATGATCCTGCTCATCGCCGGGGGACTGATTCTCTTTGAAACCCGTTCCTGGCAGATCGCGATACTGCTCCTGCTTGTCGTCTGGTCTTCCGCCCGCCTGTATTACTTCATGTTCTACGTCATCGAAAAATACGTCGATCCCGAATATAAGTTCGCCGGCATCGGCTCCTTCCTGCAGTACCTGTTTTCTCGTAATAACAAATCGTAAAGATCCGTTTGGGCATCAAGCTTTGAGGATAATCAATAGATATGGGAATCCAACCCAGCATCTACCCCATCCAGCACATCGGCACCGGCCTGCTGGCCGTCATGCCCAAGCCTGCGAGTGGCGAATGGATTGAAGACGAATTCGCCAGCATCGCCCGCTGGGGAATTACGCATATCGTCTCCCTGCTGGAAGAGGCAGAAGCCGCGGACGTCGGCCTTGCACAGGAACGCGAACTGGCCGGAAAAAACGGGATGCAGTTCACCTCGTTTCCGATCCCCGACCGCTGCTTGCCTGCAGACAGCGCTGATTTCGTCCGGCTGACAAAATCACTTTACGCAGGTATTCACTCAGGCAGCCAGACCGTCGTGCATTGTCGAGCAGGCATTGGTCGCGCAGGCATGCTGGCTGCCGGCATTCTGATTCAACATGGTCTCTCCGCAGAACAGGCGTTCGAATTCGTCTCCCAACAACGGCGCGTCCCCGTTCCCGATACTCCAGAACAATTTAACTGGATCTGCCAGTTGCAGACACAGATCAGAGAATAGAGTCACCAATGATGAACCACAATTGGAAAACACTGCTTCTACTCACCTGCCTGTCCGTCGGTTGTGGTGAGAACACCAATACCAAAGTCCCACCGCAAGCGACAGTAGAGCAGGCTCAGCCAGAAAAGCAGGTCGCATCACCACTCAGCCAGGAAGCACAGAATCAAATTGACTGGATGGTCCGTTCCGGCTTTTATGACTATTCCGATCTGTTTCGAACCCTCTGTCTCGAAGTCTTCCCAGATGAAGAGATGGATATCAAGCTGGTAAAGCAGGCTTGCGATCAACGCATCCAATCCTGGCAGAGAGAACAGAAAAACTGGCCCGCAGTGACCGACTGCGACCGTCTCGACAAGGCATTTGAAAAGCTGGAAGAGCAAGGGATCATTTCGATCCAGTTCGCCGGGAATACACAGTCAGACGGTTACGAAATTTTTGAAGACACCCTCCACATACACGATCACCCCGCTTCTGTCATCGGGTACTGTTTCTTTCACAAACAGGATCTGGAACGGGTAATGGACGGCAAAGACCTCATCCTTTCTTTCGGTCCTGTTAACCCCGAGGACGAAAAGTCCAGAGGACCGGAAATCGGAAAAATCATCCAGCAGGAACTGGAGCAGGCTGGTCTGAAGGTCAAATGGGACGGAACTTTCAACGAACGCATCCGCGTCACTGATATGGCATGGCAGAAACGCAACCCTGCTTGCAAACCCATTGATTTTGACATCTGAATCAATTTTGTCAGATTCTGATATTTTCCACGCCCTCTTATCGTATTTTTCGCGTCCCGTTGACTGGAAAAAGCAGCCGAAACTCTATAACATACCTGCTTCCCTGTGAGGCTGAGATTTTCAGCCCCATTTTCCTTGAGATTCCTTCGACATAAGTCGATACAATCACAAGGGATACACCACAGGCCCAAGTGGCGGAACTGGCAGACGCGCTAGATTCAGGTTCTAGTGTCCGTAAAGGACGTGGAGGTTCGAATCCTCTCTTGGGCACCTTAATTTAAAAGGACTTACGACTTTGTCGTGAGTCCTTTTTTCATTTCCCGCCACCCCAATCAGCCACAACAGCACTTCACCCCTGCTGACATACAGTCATCACCAACCCGGGAGCTCTCTGTCTCTGCCTCAAAAAACGGCATTCCCGAGAAAGACATCCTGTTTTTAGAGCGTGCACTGACCAGTGTCGTTTCGACCCGCCCCGAACGAAAAATACCTAAGCTGATTTTGGCATTGATTATAGAGCCACCTGTCTACTTAACTGACAGATCTGGCTTCTGACTCTGGCACACCGATTGCTTCATATATGAAGCATTCTTTTAATTTCGTTTTTTGCTCATCCCTGTTTTGAGGAGATCGCTGTGCCCAACCCGACCTTTCGACGTAAAGGGTTCACCCTGATTGAACTACTGGTGGTGATTGCCATCATCGCCATTCTGATTGCCCTGCTGCTGCCTGCTGTACAACAGGCTCGCGAAGCAGCCCGCCGCAGTTCCTGCAAAAACAATCTGAAACAGATTGGCCTGGCACTGCACAACTACAATGAAACATTCTCGGTATTTCCCTACGCAACCTCCAACCCGGGTCAGTGTGGCTTCAGCAATGTGACCAACCACAAAGGCTGGCTCTACCTGCTGCCTTACCTCGAACAGGCTCCCCTGTATAACCAGTTCAACTTCAGTGCAGCCACCGGCCAAAGAAACACCGGCAGCGGTACCCTGGCAGGTGGCGGCGCCATCGCCAGCGGGAACGCGGCTCTCACTACCACCATCCTGCAACCGCTGCTCTGCCCGTCCGACGACGGCCAGCGTTTCTATGGTGCTGCAGATACGACTTATGGCTCCGGTGTCGCAAATACTGCACGGACCAGCTATGACTTCGTTGTGAACGAAGCAAACTCCTGCCCGACCTGGGTCAGCATTTCGAAAACCACCCGTACCATGTTCGGTACGAACTCGGCCTGCCGGATTCGCGATGTCAAAGACGGCACCAGTAACACCGCAGCCGTCGTGGAAACGACACTGGAAGTGGTTGACGGCGTAACCAACTCCTGGGCCACCGCACAACACGTGGGCCTGGGGATCGATTTCGCCACACCGCCCAACCTCTACATCAACTACTGGAAATGTTGTGGCTGGGACAGTACTCCTTATGCCCGCACTCCCATCTTTGGACGCCTGGGCGAATGGGGTTCGCCCGGTAGTACTCACGTAGGCGGGATGCATATCCTCATGGCCGATGGTGCCGTACGGTTCATCAGCGAAAACCTGGATGCCACCACACGTCAGCGTCTGGCTTACATGTCAGATGGTCAGGTTCTGGGAGAATTTTAATCCCGCACGGATCTCCGTCTGATAGTTGAATCTCTGAAACTCGAACGACTGCAGTGGAATATTACTGTTCCGACTGCAGTCGTTTTTTTCATAGTGTCATCTATCAACAGAAAAACCCCTGACCGGGAAGATCCCGATCAGGGGCGTGCTGGTTTGGTTTACCTTTTCGTACCGTCACTCCGACTTAGCGGTAGTTACGCCAGTCACGATTGCTCTGCCGATGGTGATCGGAATGATCGTGGCTGTTGTCGTAGCGATCACGGTCGTACCGGTTTGAATTGTACGGGTAAGTGTTGTAGTTCGTACGGTTCCGGTAAGAAGTGTAATCCGTGAACAACGGCTTGTTCGACCAAGGATTGCTGTAGAGGCTGTTGAGCCGGTCAGTCAGCGATGAATAGTACGGAGCAGTTGTCCGGTAACGATTCAGGTAGTCGCGGCTGTTGTTATTGTAATTCGAACTGTTGTACTTCCAGTCGTCATACCGGCTGGCAGTGTAATCGTAGCGAGTATTGTTGTTGTACTTCGAGTTGTAATAGCTGCTGGTACCACAGAAAGGTTCTGCAGCAAAAGTGACATTACTTACGAAAGTCAAAGCGGCCAGTGCAGCAAATGCGATTGCGAATTTTTTCATCATTATCTCCTTTAATGTTGGGTTGTTTTAAAAGTGGCTAACTTTTTGTTGATGAAAGAATACTAATGCACTCGCCGTGCCAAACATTCCACGATTATCCTTATGTCATTTATTCATATAGACTTATATTTTTTAGGCACATCATTTCAACAACACCCAGGTGTGTCATATTTGCAATATCTGGGAACATATTACAATCTTTTTGACAACACGTTAATCTGTAATGCTTGTAATATTGATGGCGCTGGCCCGGAGAGAGAAAGATAGCGGGAGTCGGCCTGTAAGCCGGGTTATGTCGTGAGTGGCCATTTATCTGGGACAGCAGTTGCCTGCTGCCTCACGCGACCTACCCGAGAGTCGTACCGGATCGGGCCGATCCAGGTCCCGGCGAACCGGGACTGCTCTCTGCTTGGTCTTGCACCCGGTGGGGTTTACCTAGCCAGACCGGTCACCCGGCCTGCTGGTGCGCTCTTACCGCACCGTTTCACCCTTACCGGACCGGCGAACCGGACCGGCGGTTTGCTTTCTGTTGCACTTTCCCTGCCCTCGCGGACGGTGGGAGTTACCCACCACCGTGCCCTGTGGAGCCCGGACTTTCCTCCCCGAATCCGAAGATTCGCAGCGACCACCTGGCCGGCTCCCGCTATCAAACCGACCAGTATAAAGTAAGTGGAACCCTTGAACTATCCCCAATTTCTGACTTTTCTAAAGAGATTGACTTTATAATGTGTGGCCAGCGGTATAGATTAATATCGAGCGGGCAATACATGAAATTCTGGTAATTAACAGCTAATAGAGGTACCAGGTATACGTTATGTTAGGTGAACTCAACCCCTGTGGAGGGGGCGATCCCATCCCGTTGCTTTCTGAAGTTCTGCTCGTGGGCCGCCGCAGTAAATGCGACATCACGCTGCAGTTCCCCAATGTCTCTTCGCATCATTGCCAGCTCGAATTCATTAACGGCTACTGGCGTATCCGCGATATGAACAGCCGTAACGGCATCAAAGTCAACGGCCAGCGCTGCGACATGAAGTGGCTCCTGCCCGGCGACAAAGTCGCGATCGCCAAGCATGAATACGAAATCAACTACACCCCGCAGTCCGATGAACCGCCGCCGGAAGAAGAGAATCCGTTCGAAATGAGCCTGATGGAAAAAGCAGGGCTGGTCAAACCGGAGCGCCGTCCGGAACGACCCATGGCCCCGCCGGCCCGGGCACCCAAAAAGATCGAACTTCCAGATGACGAGTCTAAAATGACCGACGATGAACTGGGACTCAAATTCCTGACAGACCCGGATGACGATCAGGAAGACGCATCATGAACGTATTTCAGACGGCGCGGGGGCCGAAAACGTAGTGGCGAAGAAAAAAGGCAAAAAGATCCGGGTCGCTTTCAAAAAGAATCGTCAGAAGAAGGTCCGGAAAAACAAACTCTCCAGCCACCAGGTGGATGAACACGTCGACTCGCAGTACATGGATGCCAGCGAGCGTCTCACCGGCAAAGGGGATTTAACCCGCCACCGCACCGTAATGGGAGTCGAACAGGAGACCGAGGACGGCACCGAGATCGTCATCGACATCGATGAGTCCAACTGCCTGCCCGGACGAGTAATTCGCGCCCAGGGTCTCAACTCCGTCGTCCAGACCGCAGACGGCAACCGTTATGAATGCACCGTGCGACGTCTGGTGCGAACCATGTCCCGCGATGACCGCAATGCCGTTGTCGCAGGTGACCATGTTTTGATTCGTCCCGAAGGGGATGAGTACCAGGCGGTCATCGAACGGGTCGAGCCCCGTCGCTCTTACCTCTCGCGGGGCAGTAAACGTCGTGAACACATCCTGGTCAGCAACATCGACCAGGCAGTGATCGTCGTCTCCGCCGATGATCCCCCACTCAAGCCCTCACTCATCGACCGCTTTCTGATCAGCTCGGAAAAAGGCAACATCCACTCCATCATCTGCATCAATAAAATCGACCTGGTCGATCCCATTGAACTGCAGCCCCTGATCGGCGTCTACGCGCAGCTGGGTTATGACATCGTCTTAACCAGTGTGGTCACAGGCACCGGCATTCCGCGACTCCGTTCCCTGCTGAGAGGGAAACAATCCGTCTTCTCCGGGCAGAGTGGGGTCGGCAAGTCTTCGCTGCTCAATCAGATCGACAACCGCCTCTCACTGGAGACCGCCGAGATCAGCCAGGAAAACCGCAAAGGAAAACACACAACGCGCTCTGCAGTCCTCCTGGAAATCGCCACCGGAGGCTGGGTCGTCGACACACCCGGCATTCGTCAGCTCCAGCTCTGGGATGTGAGCCCCGAAGAAGTCGAAGGCTTCTTTCGCGAATTCCACGCGTTCGTGCCCCAGTGCCGCTTTCCCGACTGCTCGCACACCCACGAAGACAACTGCGGCATCAAACGCGCGGTCCACAACGACTTCATCTCCCGCCAACGCTATCAGAGCTATCTGAAAATCATCGCCGGGGACGACCCTCGGCCCGTCTACCACCAGTAGTACTTGACCTCTCCTCAACGGGCCAGGGCACATTTTCTTAAGCCCCGCAGTTGATCCTCTCCCACGAGTCGCTTAGACTCAATGGGGCCTTTATTAGGGTCATTAACGATCTATTCGCGTCCGCGCGATCTCGACCTCCTGCCTGTATCGATCCCGCATTGAAAGCCGTCACCATGAAACTCAGAACCTGCGTTACCATCTGCCTGGCCCTGTTCGTCCTCTCGGGACTCTGCCTGTTACCTGCCACCGATTCCAGCCAGCTGTTGAGCCAGGAACCGGCGGCCAAAGCTCCCGCAACCGGTATGAAAACCGTCCTGGACTACGGTGCGAAAGGAGACGGTCAGACCGACGATACCGCCGCCATCCAGCAGATGGTCGACGCTTCGGTCGGTTCACTCCGCTTTCCCCGCGGACAGTATCGGCTGACAAAACCCATCGTGATCGATCTGACCAAAGTCGGTCCAACCTCCATTTCGGGTGATGGCACCGCCACGATCCTGATGGAAGGCGCCGGGCCCGCATTCAAGTTCATCGGCACCCACAACGGCACCGCGAGTCCTAAAACATTCCAGCCCGTCGTCTGGGAAAAGGAACGCAGCCCCATGGTGGACGGCATCGAGATCGTCGGCAAACATCCTGAAGCGATCGGCATTCAGGCGATCAAAACCATGCAGATCACGATCACCCGGCTGGTCGTCCGCAAAGCACTGCACGGCATTCACCTGACCGAACGCAACCGGAACGTCGCCATCGACGACTGCCACCTCTACGAAAACGAAGGGGTCGGGATCTACCTCGAAAAGCTGAACCTGCATCAGGTCAACATTTCCGATTCACACATCAGCTACAATAAGCAGGGCGGGATCGTCGTTCGCGAAAGTGAAATTCGTAACATCCAGATCGGCAACTGCGACATTGAAGGCAACATGGGCGAAAAGACACCGCCCACCGCCAACATCCTGTTCGACATTTCGCAGGGATCACTGCGGGAAGGCGCGATCTTCGGCTGCACCATTCAGCACACGAACAACGCCCCCAACTCCGCGAACGTTCGTTTCATCGGCAACGGCCCTGAAGACCCCCGCAAGGTCGGTAACTTCGCGATCGCGGACAACTCCATGAGCGATGTCGCCACCAACATTCATCTGCAGCATGCCCGGGGCATCACCATCACCGGCAACACACTCTGGCAGGCCTACGAACATAACCTGCTGGTCGAAGACTGTGCCCACATTGTCCTCGGTTCCAATCTCATGGACCGCAACCCCGATTACCGTGCCAAGACGAAAGATGCAAACGTCTTCAAAGACTGCACCGACTGCACACTCAACGCCCTGAATATCCTGGCAACCCGCGACGTCCCCGCTGGACTGATCCTCGAAAACTGCGCGCGAATGAATATCACCAACTGCACCATCCGTCGCTGCCAGAACGGCGGCATCCTGCTGCAGAACGTGAAACAGTCCCGCGTCTCCGACTGCCTGATTACCGAAGGCGAAAAGAACTTCGCGATCCGCGTTTCAGGCGGCCAGGAAATTCAGATCACCGATAACCTCGTCTCCGGCGACATCGACGTCGGACCGGGCACGGAAGTCTCCAACACCATGACCGTCTATTAAGCACGGCATTAATGGATACGATCTGACTTCCACCGGGAACCAATCGATCACGCGACCGTCGTCGACTCGCCGGGCAAGATTCCGGCGAGCAGGTTCCCTGCGGTCTGCCCCGATTCGAACCGCATCAGCACGATGCGAATCCCGGCAGTGATCGGCACGGCCAGAATCGCTCCGATGGGTCCCCAGAGCAGCGTCCAGAAGGACAAGGCCAGCAGGACGGTCACGGGATGCAGTTGCAGGCCTTCGCCCATGATCTTGGGTTCAATGCCGTTGCCAATTGCCATCTGAATCCCGCCGGGTATCAGAATCACACCGGCAATCGTCCAGGGACTATCGGAGAATTGCGCCACCGCCACGGGAATCGGCAGTAAAGTCGCGATCAGCGATCCCACCGAAGGAATGAAGTTCAGCAGGAAGGTCAGAATCGCGAACACCAGCGCCAGTTCCAGTCCGAACAGCGAGAGCGTCACTCCCACCAGGATCCCCGTCACCAGCGAGATGATCAGCTTGGTTGTAATATAGCTGCGGATTTTCTGTTCGATCTCGAAATAGAGCTTATTCTTGACGACAGCCTGTGGATCACGACCCGCCAGCAGGAAGATCACAAAGATCGCCACAAAGAAAGAGGTCGTCGTAAAACTGAGCGCAGTCTGCATTGTACTGAAGGCAACCTCCTTCAGGAACTGTGTCATGTAGTCAGTGGTCATTTTCTGTAACTTATTCAGGTCCACTCCCATATTCTCAAACCAGCCGGCAGGAGGCTTCTGAGCTTCGACCGGTGCTGCGCTGATCTCAGGTCCGTCAGGAACCGTGGGTGTCACAGGAGCTGTCGGCGCTTCGGCAGTAGTCGGACGTTCTGCAACAGCCGGTTCCGCTTCAGCTGCCGAATCCTCGCTGGACTCCTCAGCCTCTTCCGGCTTGGGCTCACCGAGTTCCTTCGCCGTATCGAATGTGGAATTGATAAAGATCCCCAGCTTCTCGCTGTACTGCGTCTCCGCTTTCGCAATCACCTGCTGCGTCGAGTAGATCAGTACTATAATCAGCAGAAAACCAACCGACAGTACCAGCAACAGCGTGGCGGAGATCGCGACAATATGTGGCATTTTCCATCTCAGAACCAGCAGGTCGACGATCGGCGTCACAATCGTCACGATGAAAATGGCAATCACAAACGGGATCAACACGGCCTTGGTAATATAAAACACAAAAGCCAGGGCAATGACTGACAGCAACATCAGACAGCCCGTGATCACTTTGGCCTGCTCATCCGAAGGTTGCAGAGAATTCGACGACATGGCGGAAGCCCTTTACGGAGTGGTGCATTGAGTTCCTGTAGCTCCGGGAAACAACGTACTGAGGCCGTACGCAGTTTCCCCGATGGTATGCGCACCATACTCATAAACCATGACGTTGCAAAGAGAAAAAGCGGTATCAGCGACTGATTTGTCGCATGTAATTCAGGAATTCCTGATTGAGTCGATCCAGATCATCGCCGAACACGGACTGGAATACCTGCAGGCGTTCCTCGGGTGTCGCCCAGATCAACGGTTTCCGCGCAGCGATCAGACGCAGGTATTCTTCGTACTGTTTCCGATGCGTTTTGATCAGGAAGTAGGAAAACGCCCAGGCTTCCGCATACGTATCCAATACCGTTTCCGCATCCTGAAATCGCTGATCTGAGGCGATCAGTGTCTGCAGCGAATCGGCTTTACGCCGCGAGCGGGCATAATCGACAAACTGCCTGATCCGCCAGGGGTTCGGTCGTCCCACTGTCCGCCAGCCGGTCTTGTTTCCCAGATCGGGAGTTTCAAAGTAAGTGGCCATCCCCTCGGTCAACCAGAGCGGATTATCAGCGAACCGCGTGTGCAACCCGACATTAAAGGCGATCTGATGCGTGCACTCGTGGATCACGGTCGCAATGTTGAACGGCGACTTGCGCAGTTTTCGGATAATGTCAGCATCGGTAAAAGCGGGCCGCTCTCCGGGTGCCGCGGTCAGATCGTAGAGCACCATCCGGTTTGACTGGATCGAATAAAAGCCGTGTGTCCCGGCGGCCCCTTCGCCCAGAATCTGACTCGCATACGCTTCAAAGGCCGCGCGGTCTTTGAAGATCACCGCGATCAGGGGAACTTCCGGTTCATGCAGTGGAAGCTCCTTGCTGTCCCAGTAATTGTGCAGCACTTTATAAAGCCGCTCAAACAGGTAGCCACACCACTGGGAATACCGCTTCCCCGCCTGACTGCAGATTGTGAAATGTTTCGTCTGGGTGACTTCAAAGCCCGGCCCAAATTCGCGCGTCAGTTGCTCTGTGAGCTCTGCTTTCCCCAGGGGCGTGAACGGTTCCTCCAGGCGGCGTTTCGCTTTCAACTGCTCGGGAGTCGCAGTCAGCAGCCGACCGTCGCGGGTCTGCATCACCACACCACCATCGCGCGCCTCGACAATCAGCGCCCCTTTCAGTGTCTGTTCCTGTTTCTGCTCATCCAGAAAAGTAAACTCATACAGCGGTGGTGCAGTCTCCTCTGAGGATGAGGGACGCACACTGGTCTGCGCGGAGAGAGTCTCGGGCAACGCCAGACAGTTGCAGAGCACCACGAGCAGAGTACACACAGTGGTTGCAGCCTGTCGGATGAGGGCATCGGAACGGTAATCTCTCCAGATCATGCATAAACTTTCTACGCAGAAGTGAACGTTACTTCCAGAATAGAGGGGAGAGGTGCCGAAGTCGATCCCTATTTCTTGGCCAGCTTGTCTTTTCCTTCCGGATCCGTGATCGTCAGATAAATCACGTTGGATGCATAGTTGGTCGTGATGGAGAAGGTAATCCCCACGCGGGCCATCGCTGCAAACGGAAAGCGTTTGATCGGCTTTGCTTTGTCGGACGCTTCAATAATCAGCGTTCCTTCCAGCGTCTTCCCTGCCAGACGGGTCTTGCTCTTCTTGGAGAGGCTCACTCCGGGCGGCAGTTGCAGACCAAACTTGGAATTGAAATACTCGAAGGCGGTCGCCAGCGTCACGGGATCTTTATACGCATCACTGCGTTTGATTTTGACTTTGATCTCGGCTGATTCACCCGGCTTGAGTGTGATTTCATTCGGGGTCGCGGTGACCTCCAGCAGGTCGAGAGGCTTGGTCACACCCACGATTGAGGTGTTGATCGGCCAGCGGGCCTGTCCGCCACCACGTGACTGAATTTCCGCGGTGATACGGCCTTCGCGGACGATTTCGATTTCTTTACCATCCGGTCCGGGCACTTTGGCTTTACCGGAGATCTTCACCAGCGCGGCGTTGATCGGTGCATCTTTGGATGCCTTGAGAATCAGACCGCAGTCATTTACCCCCGAGGGCAGGGTGACTGGTTCGAAAGTCACCCCTTCCGGCAGACCTTCGATATTCATCTCAATCGGTCCGTCAAAACCATTCAGCCGTTTCACGCGGGCAAACCACATCATGTTGGTCCCGGGTGCGATCTGGGCATAATAATATTCGCCATGCACTTCAAATTCGGGGCCACTCAGTTCCGCCGAGAGGTGATAGGCAAACCGTTCGCCACCCCGGTCGTGCAGGTCGCGAACGGTCACGTAGTACTCACCGTCCGCAGGTGCCTGGAAGTAGAAATTGGCGTCTTTCGTCGAGAGGCCGTCGTCGGCTTCAGAATTCGCGCCTCCGTTGACGTAGATCCGCTGTGGCTTCGATTTATTGTCGACCACTTCCATCACGCAGTCCAAAGGCAGGTCAATCCGATTGGCCATCAGATCGAAGGTGTAGTACTGCCCCTTCTTCGCTTTAAAAGAATAAAAGTGCGTCTGTCCCTCTTCGGTTAACAGGCCGCTGACGCCCATCGGCAGAGTCAGCGGGAATGCGGTCTCCAGAGAGGTATTGGTATTGGGAGCAGCTACCTGCGGGTTCTCGCTGACCAGGGTCCAGACAGCATTCGTTTTCCCGGCAGGGGTGGTAAAAGTCCGTTGCGCCCATCCGGTTTCTTGTGCGTCAGCACCGGTGAAGGACGCTTTCGTATTTCCCTTGAGGGCAAAGCCGTGCAACTCGACGTCTTCCGTTTTCCCTTTCTGCACAGCCAGCGGGTAAGTGAAGTTCACGAACGGCGTGTCACTGACTTCAATGCAGTAAGCATATTTGGGAGTACCCACATAGCGGGCATCGCGAATCTCAAACACGTACTCGCCATCCGCGGGCAGCTTGTAAGTGATCAGTGAGTCGGATTTGTAATAGTTGTCGTTTTGCGCGACGATCTGTTTCTGCGGTCCATACAGGGTCAGGATTGAGTCCATCAGGTAAACGTTCGAGGTCTGCATCGTGTGAATCGCTTCAGTGACCCGCTGGGCATAGACCTGGATGGTGATCTCCTGGCCTTTTTTCCCTTTGAACTTGTAGCAGTCCAGATCTTCCGACTTTTCCACGAGGCCACAGACCGTCGAGGGGACTGTTACTTCCTGAGCCGTGTCGAAGGAATTATTGTCTTTCTTTTCCTCTTCTTCGATGACCGGGAAGGGAGTGACCAGCAGATGCGTCACGCTGGAGACCGCCTGATCGGTGGCGACGCGGCACTCGTAAACCCGTGCGGGCTGATCCTGGGGAACCTCAACGTCAAATGCGAAAGGCGTTCCTACCGACCCCCGGCCACGGCGTGGCGCATCCTTCGGTTTAGGCTCGGCAAAGATCATCTTGATGCCGGGTTTATCGAAAAAGACCGAGTGCGTATTATCCAGGGTGTAGCTGGAATGGAGCTGAATCTTTCGTTTATCTCCCTGCTGAACCGCGGCTGGTTTGAATGCGACCAGCTGACGGAAACCGATTTTGGAGGGAGCGTCTTTCTTTGCATCAGCGGCCTGCAACCGGGGCAGGGCAGAGACGAACAGACTGAAAGTCATTAAAGAAAAAACGAAACAGCGCATGACCTTGATCCTGAATAAACGCAATGGAGAGCCTGAAAACAGGGATGCCCCTTTGGACTCGATATCCACAGGGGCGATCTCTGTTCAATCTGTGAGGAAGGAGTACCCGAGCTTACCCCATCAGTTCCGGAATGGGTTGTCCTTCGCAGACAATCAGCGGACGCCCATCCTCGGGAGAGACAAAGTAATGATCGAGTTTCACACCCAGTTTTGAGTAAATGGTCGCGGCAACGTCTGCCGGATAATATTCGTTTCCGACCGGACGCGAACCGGTGTCGTCGGTGGCACCAACCACCTGACCGGCGGGAGTGCCGGCACCGATCATCATCATGGTTGAAGCCGTTGACCAGTGGTCACGACCGGCGGCGGAGTTAATCACCGGGGTCCGACCGAAGTCAGTCAGCCAGACAACCAGTGTGTTATCCAGCATGCCCCGCTGTTTCAGGTCGAGCACCAGTGAGGTGACGCCCTGGTCGAAGGGGGGCAGCAGCCGTTCCAGACCTTTGAAGTTGTTGGTGTGCGTGTCCCAGCCACCGCTGCTGACGGTTACAAAACGGGAACCGGCTTCGATCAGGCGACGGGCCAGCAGACAGCTCTGTCCCAGGTTGTGACGCCCATACTCGTCGCGGGTTTTGTCCGATTCCTGGCTGAGGTCAAACGCTTCCTGCGTATCAGCCGAGGTGATCATACTGAAAGCATTCTGATAGTGAGCATCAGAAGCTTCAAATGTATTCTGGTTCTGATCTGCCTGACGCTGCAGCGTGTCGATGGCAGACAGAGCCTGCTGACGACGCTTCATCCGATCAATGGAGATCCCGGAGGGAGGAGAAATATCCCGCACGGTGAAGTTCTTCGCGTTGGGATCGCCGGGGATTTCAAACGGGTTGTACTGAATCCCCAGGTAGCCACCCAGGCCGCCGTTGAAACGCCGGTCGACGTTGTTACCCAGCTGAATATGTGGCGGAATGTTGGTTTTGAAACCCTTGGTTTTCGCAATGACCGCCCCGTAGCAGGGATAGGTCACGGAAGGGTTGAACTTATGCCCTGACAGCATGAAGGCATCAGCGGTTGAGTGTGCCCCGTTCTGTGGGTTCAGGTTCCGCATGATCGAAAACTCTTTCGCATGCTTCGCGAACAGAGGCACTTTCTCAGTGAATTGAATGCCGGGCAGTGCGGTGCTGATGGCAGAAAAATCGCCACGCACGTCGGCCGAGGCGTTTGGTTTGGGATCGAACGTATCGTGGTGACTGGTACCGCCACGCGTCCAGATCAGAATACAGTTAGTGTCGTTCGAAGGATCTGCCAGTGCACCAGACTCACCCTGGGAAGCATGAGCCTGACCACGCAGCACGGAATCCAGCGAGATACCAAAAGCACTCAGCGCACCAACTTCCAGCAGAAATTGACGACGGCTTCCGGTTTCACAGTTAGAAACCTTCTCGGGGAAAAGCTTCAGCATCAGAAACTCCTTTTGTGGCAGGACCCTGAAGATCAGGGGATAAGATTAGGAGGGAAAATTGGTTGTTAGCGTTAACAATTTGGCAAGTTAACTAATATAATTGTAACCGTTTATGTAAGGTAGGCAAATATAAAATCGGTTTCGCGGTCTGATTTTTATAAGTCGGAAATTCCCTTTGCGAAATTTCACTCCTTGATTGGCTTAAATTATAGCGATAAAATAAAAGAAGCAACAGGGATTACCCCGTTTCGCACTGAACACTAAGTCACGCCACCTTGCTCCCGCCAACTTGGAAATCGTACTAAAATTCAGAGGTTTTTTTTGCAATTTCTCTATTTTTTAGTATATTTAAGTATAAATGGCTTCTTATGTTAAGCCACGATATTCCCACCTGACACCACACTCAACCTGCCAGACCCGCCTGTGCTCCGCACTGACGACTGCTGATGCCTTCGATTCCTGTTAGTTAGTTTGACCAATTTTCTAATGGATGACTGCAAGCAAAAGCGAGTTGATCTCATGATGAACTGGAAGACTCACGTGAAGAATAAAATGATGTTTCACCGCACGCTCATGGTTACCACATTTCTGTTGGGAATCTGCGCCCTGAATACATCCCGCGCCGCTGAAACGGCTCTGCAGGTGTCCCCGGAACAGATCGAACTCTCCGGTCTGCTGGATTATTTCCAGATCCAGGTCTCGGTGCTGGAAGACAAAAAAATCGTCGGCGATCTGACTCACGAAGCCAGCTACAAAAGCCTGACCCCTGAAGTACTGGAAGTGAATGCGGAAGGACTTGTCCGGCCGCTCCAGACAGGAAAAGGTCAGATCCAGGTCACACAAGGCAAAGAGCAACGCGTCATCGAAGTCGTCGTCAATTCGCGTAAGAACGGCAAGAACGTCAGCTTCGTGAAGGATGTGGTCCCGGTCCTCAACAAGGGGGGCTGCAGCCTGGGTGGCTGTCATGCGTCTCAGTTCGGGAAGGGGGGCTTTAAATTATCGCTCTTCGGTTATGCTCCGGAACAGGACTACCCCGCAATTGCCCGCGACGACCGTCAGCGGCGGGTCTCGATTTTGCAGCCCGAGCAGAGTCTGATTCTGCAAAAAGCCTCGATGGGTATGGCCCATGGCGGGGGACGCCGCTTCTCCAAAGACTCCTACGAATACCGGATTCTGAAAGAGTGGATTGCCGAAGCTGTCACTGAAATCGACGACAAGGAACCGACAGTAGTCGGCATGGAACTGACGCCGATGTCCCGTCGCTACAAGCAGGGAGACATTCAGCAGCTCCGCGTCGTCGCTGAATACAGTGACGGTTCCAAACAGGACGTAACTGCTCTGGCACAATACGACAGTCTGATTGAAAACATCGCCACCGTCACGCCACGGGGTAAAGTTGAAATCCAGGGACCGGGGCAGACCGCGGTCATGGTCCGCTTCATGGGCCAGGCAAAAATTTCGACCGTGATCTCTCCTTACAAAGAAAAGGTCAACCTGGCTGAATTCAAACCCAATAACTTTATCGACGAACAGATTAAACAGCGTTACGAAGAACTGGGGCTTGAGCCTTCGCCCCTCTGTTCGGATGAAGTTTTTATTCGTCGCGCCTTCCTCGATACCATCGGAACTCTCCCCAGCCCCAAAAAAGTCAAGTCGTTCCTGGAATCCAAAGATCCCAACAAGCGCAGCTATCTGATTGACGAACTGCTGGGTCTGACCGGCGATCCCGAACGGGATGTGTACGTCGAAGCCTGGAGTGCCTACTGGGGCATGAAATGGGGCGACCTGCTGCGTATCAATCGCAACAAGATCGGCGATGGCGGCATGTGGGCCTTCTCCAACTGGGTCCGTCAGTCGCTGCGGGAAAACAAACCGGTCGACAAATTCGTAAACGAGATCATTACGGCCCAGGGATCCATCTATCAGAATGGTCCGGCCAACTATTTCAAAATCGCAACTAACCCTGAAGACCTCGCCGAAGCCACTTCGCAGATCTTCCTGGGAGTCCGTCTGCAGTGTGCCAAGTGTCACCACCATCCCTTCGAAGTTTACAGTCAGAAAGATTACTACAGTCTGGCCGCTTTCTTCACCCGCGTCGGCAATAAAGGGAGCGTCGAGTTTGGTGCCCTGGGACAGGACACGATTATCAAAGTCAAAAACAGCGGCTCAATCCGCCATCCGCGGACCCGTAAAACCATGGACCCGACTCCGCTAATGGGTGAGCCCATTGATACCAAAACGGTCCGCGATTTCCGTCGTCCACTAGCCAGCTGGATCACGTCCCCGGAAAACCGCCTGTTCTCAAAAAATATCGTCAACCGCTTCTGGTCCTACTACATGGGAACCGGTTTCGTGGAACCGATCGACGACATGCGGGAAACCAACCCGGCTTCCAACCCGGAACTGCTCAACGCACTGGCCGATCACTTTGTCAATTCGGGCTACGACCTGAAAGAACTGATGCGGGTCATCATGAATTCCCGCGCTTACCAGCTCTCTTCAAGTCCGCTCCCCGAAAACGTGGCCAAGACACGGTTCTACACACATTACAATGTTAAGCGGCTCTCAGCCGAAGTCCTGCTGGATGCCCTGGATGACATCACCGGTTCGCAGGAACGCTTCCGCGGTGTTCCCCAGGGAACCCGGGCCATCGAACTGCCCGACCCGAACTATAACTCTTACTTCCTGGATACGCTGGGACGTCCCAAACGCGTCATCACCTGTGAGTGCGAACGCACCAGCCAGCCCAACCTGGCCCAGGTGCTGCAGGTGGCCAACGGTCAGTTGATCAACACCAAGCTGTCCGCGAAGTCTGGTCGCATTGAGCAGCTGTTGAAAGCCAAGGCCCCCGATAAGGATGTCTTTACCGAAATGTATCTGGTCGCCTTCAGCCGTTACCCGACTCAAGAGGAACTGGCCAACTGCGATCAGATCGTCAAAGCCGCCCCCAACAAACGGGAAGGCTACCAGGACGTTCTCTGGGCCATCAGCAACAGCCGCGAGTTCCTGTTCAACCATTGATCCCGGTGAACCGCGTTAAACTCAAAACAAAACAGCCCGTCTCAATTACATGAGACGGGCTGTTTTTTCATTCTGGGTAGGCCCGAAACAGCACCAGACCACGCTCAGCCCTCAACCTCCTGTTGCCTGCGGCAATCCCGGATTACATCCGGGACCATCCATGAAATAAGCGCTCTCATCCGATCGAATTTCAAGTTCCATCTTGAATAGAAAGACTCTCACCAGCCAGTTACTTCTGTCCCCGTTTCTTCTGCTGCTTCTCTTTCTCAGCCTGCTGCTGGTAATACTCCCGGATGATTTTGCCCTCATATCCTACCCGTTCCCACGCCGGCCAGATCGGTGCTTCTGCCTGGACCTCGGCGTAAATCTCCTGCATCTGCCGTTTCATCTTTTCGAAGATCTCGCGTTCACTCTCGGAACGGTCTGTGGTTTCCCCGATATCGCTGGCAATATGATACAGCTCAAACCCGGTCAGCTGTGCCCGCTTCAGATCTTTAATCTCCTCTGCGGTGATACTGCCCGAAGGCTTAGGCGTCGGCACATCGAGTCGCGCCAGCAGTTTCCATTCACCATCGCGAATGGCCACCTTGGGTTCGTTACGCGACCGGTTGAACTGCCAGTACAAAGGACGCTTCCGCTGCAATGCCTGCCCCTCGAACAGCGGCAGGATACTCGTGCCGTCCAGCACGCGATCGGTGGGAGCGGGGATCTTCGCGACCTCACACAGTGTTGGCAGGATATCGACACCACAGATCGGCACATCGCTGGTGGTTCCTGCTTTCACATGACCGGGCCACTGAATAATCCCCGGCACACGAATCCCACCCTCGTAGGTATAACCTTTCTTATCCCGCAAAGGGCCCGCGGATCCATGTGGATGACGCCCGGTAATCGCCGGACCGTTGTCGCTGGTGAAAATGATCAGTGTGTTCTCGCGGAGTTTCTGATCATCGAGTGTTTTCAGGATACGACCAAAGGCATCGTCCATCTGCGTCACGTTCCCGTGATGGGCGGGCAGTGTCGAGCCCTCCGGTGCGGTATACAATTTGCGGAAGCGTTCTGCACTCGCAATCGGTTCGTGCGGTTCATGAAAACAGACGAACATGAAGAACGGTTTTGCCTTATCCCTGAGATTGACCAGCCAGTCCTCCGCCTCATCAGCAACCAGCTGTGATGCATAACCTTCCAGTCTCCCGACGGGCTTCGCGTTTCGTACGAAGTTAAACGGATTCTCATGCGTGGGCAGGGCGTTGTTCTGGGTCGCGAACCAGTGATCGAAACCGTGATCCGACGGTTGAGGCTGCCCCACCAGATTGAACATCCCGTTCAAGTGCCATTTGCCGACATGACAGGTGGCATAACCCGACTGACGCAGCAGGGTCGCGATGGTAATCTCCTGCTTGCGGACATGCATGGGAGAATACATGGGAATCCAGTTATACACGCCCACGCGAAACGGGGTCCGGCCCGTCATCAGTCCTGTACGGGAAGGAGAACAGTTGGGATGGGCGGCGTAGCAGCTCGTCAGCTTCAATCCCTCTCTCGCGAACCGGTCGAGATGGGGACTTTGAATCACCGGATGACCGTAACAGGCCAGGTCACCATACCCCAGATCATCACAGAGCACCACCATGATATTCGGCCGTCCGGGCACTGCAGAGGAAGGCGCTTCCTGGGCAGAGAGCAGTAGAGGAGTCAGGGACAGGGCCAGCAGGAATGTGAACGAGAGCTTCAGGTTCGACATGGGGAGTAACCTTTCCGGATCGATGCGCCGTCTCCCATTCGAGACTGCACAGGGAAAATCGTGGGCATGTGCTGCAGTACTACTTAAAAACATCCCGATTCGAAAAGCAACTCCATTCGTGTCATTCAACGAAAAGAGCCCCTGGCATGAAGGTTCACACCAGGGGCATCTTCGGTTCACTCTTGCCTAAAGAATGTATCGTGTGATGTAATCAGCGGCGGATTACAGTGCATCCAGGCTGGTGCCGTTAGCGGCTGTACCAGAGTTGTTCCCTTTGATCTGACCGGTAGCAGGATTGTAGATCCAGCCGACCGTTTCAGTACCGTCTTTCGCGGTTTCATCAGGAGTGGTCCCTGCAACATCGGTTACGATCATCACACCCCGACCACCGGTGAAGGGGTTCGGAGGCAGACTGCCGATGAGGTAAGGTCCCAGTGGTTTGGTACCGACAGCACCCGTGGTGCCATCTTTGTCGCTGGACAGCAGCAGCGAATCACGGAAATCATCCGGATCGGTCGAACTGTCCGCCGGGAATTTTCCATCGTGCTGGAATTTGTACAACTGAATCTGACTTCGCAGAGTCTGCAGGTCCTGAACCAGAACCGACTCGCGAGCGTCATCGTTAGATGAAGTAAATTGTGGCAGCACTGTCGCAGCCAGGATCCCGAGGATCACGACCACAATCAGCACTTCGACGAGGGTAAAACCTGCTCGTCTTGGTTGTTTTCGTGTAGTTTTAATCATTGCCCTTCTCCGAGATTAAACGAATGTGCCTGTCACATCGCCTGATGTTAGTTACAAATTGATTTGTATCCGGGTAACCAGCTTAACTCAGGAAACAAATGAATTCCCGGATGCATTCAGAACCAGTTCCGTTTCACCTGAGCACTGTGAAACTTCATTACCGATTCTTACTTACATGGCCCTGTTCAGAAGGGACGCCGACTGACTGGCCACCAAAATCTATGTTGTTCCCCAAAGGAGTCAATTTTATTTCAGGAGAATCTCTGCGTATACCAGCCTCCCTGTATCGAATACAACGATTGCAGAGATTTACAAAAGAGTTCTCCCACGAAATCGGCCAAAAAGCGTTAGAATCAGTGGATGATTCACCACTACTTGTTCCAGAGCAAAGCTGTCCTGCCAGGCAAGCCGGGCCGGTTTTGAGGATTTTTCCAGATCTGATTCGTAGCAAGCAGAGGTCCATCCGAGAGCTTTTTTCAGTTTCTCTGACTGGATGTACCGCAAGCACGATACTACTAAACAACATCCTTTCCCTCCCGGCGGGCAATCTCAGCTTGAATTCCCTCCTCGGCTGCGAGAAAATAAAAAGTAGTGTCCTCTCTCACAAAACTACTTCAGGCGGAAGGCGGGTTTGTAATGACTGGTCGATGGAGTTTTCTGGTCCTGTTCCTGCTCTGTCACGCCACAGTCCGAGCAGACTCTCTGGTCTGCTGTGATCGTTCTCAGACTTATCAGATCGCATTAGATAAAGAATCGAAAGTCGGAGAAGCCAGTCTCCGCGAGCACACCATCGTCTGGCATCCCGCTAAGAAGAAGTATTATCTACTGGCCGACGTCGTCCCGCTCACCAGCCAGCACCATCCGAATACCTATAATACGGAGATTCATTTATTCTCCAGTCCGAACCTTCAGAACTGGACTTACCACGGCGTCGCAATCCCCAAAGGAGCGAAAGCCGGCCGCTTTGATCGCTTTGGCGTCGCCAGTCCTGCCTCCGCGACTTTTCACAATGGACTCATCTACTGCCCCTACAGTGCCCGACGCACCAGTCATTTTACTGAGCGCAGTATCGGCCTGGCCTGCTCGCATCCGGACCCCGAGCAGCTTCCCTGGCAAAAAACGACACGCCCCATCGCGGACCTTACCGGCGAAGATGACGACGCCGCCCTGATCAGCGATCCCTCCGACAATCATCTGCATCTCTACTTTCGGACAGCCAGTTCGCAGGGATATCACATCCTCCACTCGCAGTCATCGCATCCACTCAAGGAAGATTCCTGGTCGAAACCGGTCGTAATCTCCATTAAGCCGGAAGGGGTTCGGGCTCAGGAGCTCACGGGTGCCGCACTGCTCAACGGCGAATACCACCTGTTTGTAATCGAACACTTCTACCAGGGAGGAGCGCAAGTCGCACATCTGGCGTCCCCTAACGCGGAAGGTCCCTTTCACGAATTCGACAAAGAGCAGCGATACCTGCTCCCCGAAGAACAACCGCCCAACATCGTCTACAGCGGGCACATCACTCCCGTTGTCAGGGAAGGAGCCATCAAAGCCTTTTTCTGGACCGTCTCCCAGACAGGGAAACGCTACGGGCTGTTGGGACATCCCGTACTGAAACCTTCAACAGACTGATTCAAAAAAACAGGCCACCCGGAAAACATCCGGCTGGCCTGAATCTACTTCGTTCGTTTTTTAAATCAGTGCACGCGCTGTCCTGGTACGGCGCCTTCATCGGGAGACAGCAGGAACACGTCCTTGCCACCAGGCCCTGAAGCCAGCACCATTCCTTCGCTGGTTCCGAACCGCATTTTACGCGGCTTCAGATTCGCACAGCAGATCACCAGCCGACCGATCAGATCTTCCGGCTCGTAGGCTGCTTTGATACCGGCGAATACATTCCGGCGTTCATCGCCACCCAGGCTGAGTGTCAGTTGCAGCAGCTTGTTCGCTTCGGGAACCGAGTTGGCTTCCACGATGCGAGCCACACGCAGATCGACTTTCACGAAATCATCGATCGTGCACTCTTCCGACATTGGTTCCGCTTCCAGGGCTTCCCCACTGTCGTTCCACTGCGAAGCCGCAGCTTCACTCTCAGCGGCTACCGCATCTTCTTTTGCTTCTTCAGTCATAGCGTCTACCTGTTTTTCTTCAATTCGTTTAAACATATGCTGGAACTTACTGACAGAGGTCCCCGTCAGCGGCGTCTGAGCCTGGTCCCAGCTGGTAATGGGATCATTCAGTAATTCGCCCGTCTGTCCTGACAGGCGGGGCAGTACGGGAGTCAGATACACCACAATCTGCCGGAACAGGTTCAGGGCAATCGTGCAGATGTCCTGCAGTTCCTGCTGACGATCTTCGTCTTTCCGCAATTCCCATGGCTTCTGATCTTCAACGTATTTGTTGGCCCGATCTGCCAGCGCGAGGATCTCTCTCATCGCGCCGTTGTAATCGCAGTTCTCGTAGGCCGTCGCGATGGCTTCGCTGCGACTGGCACCATATTCGAACAGCCCCCCGTCATCCGGGTAAGCAGAGGAGAGCCCCGTCTGGGCGACGAACTTCGCACTCCGGCTCGCCAGGTTGACGACCTTCCCGACCAGATCCGAATTCACTTTCTGTACGAATTCGTCGAGGTTCAGATCGAGATCATCCAGTCTCGACCCCAGCTTGGAAGCGTAATAGTAACGCAGGCAGGCAGGATCGAGGTGGTTCAGATACGTGGCGGCTTTGACGAAGGTCCCCTTGGATTTGGACATTTTCTCGCCATCCACGGTCAGGAACCCATGAATGTGCACTTTCTCGGGCAGATTGAAACCCGATGTTTTGAGCATGGCCGGCCAGAAGAGGGTATGGAAGTAGGTGATATCTTTGCCGATGAAGTGATGCACTTCGGTTTCGGGATTTTTCCACCACTTGTCGAAGTCTTCGTTATTGTTCTCACACCATTCGAGTGTGGAAGCGATGTAACCGATGGGCGCGTCGAACCAGACATACCAGTAATTCCCCGGGCTGTCCGGAATTTCAAAACCGAAGTAAGGGGCAGGGCGGGAGATATCCCAGTCCCGCAGCGGGTCACTCAGGAAATGACCTTTGAGATAATTGGCCACTTCAGACTGCAGATGATCGCCTGACTGCGTCCATTCATCGAGAAAGTCGTGCAGGTCTTCAATCCGCACGAACAGATGGCTGGCGGTCCGTAGTTCCGGTGTCGTGTTGGACAGCGTGCTGACCGGATCGATCAGATCGGCGGGTGTGTAAGTGCTGCCACACTTGTCACAGTTATCGCCGTACTGGTCGGTCGCCTTACACTTGGGGCACGTCCCCTTTACAAAGCGGTCTGCCAGGAATGTATTCTCCTGCACGTCGAACAGCTGCGTGACTTCCTTTTCGTGAACCAGTCCCGCTTCGCGCAATGACGACCAGATCTGATGACAGACCTTGCGGTTCTGTTCGCTGTTCGTGCTGCCGTAATTATCGAACTCAATATTGAAACCAGTGAAGTCGGCAATATGTTTCTCGCGGACATCAGCAATCAATGCTTCTTCCGAGCGGCCTTCCTGGCGGGCGCGAATCATAATTGCGGTGCCATGCGTATCATCGGCGCAGAAGAATCGACATTCATGGCCGCGCAGCTTCTGAAACCGCACCCAGATATCGGTCTGGATGTATTCCACGAGGTGGCCAATATGAATGTCACCATTGGCGTAAGGCAGGGCCGCGGTGACCAGGATGCGACGTTGTGGCATAATATTCCCGACTGAGGTTAATGGAAATCAGACAAAATTCACTTACTGTAATCAGAACAGACACCTGATCCCTCCCGGGGTTCAGCTGAAACAGCAGCGCAGCACCCGAAAACGTGGAATTCTGTACCGGCAGAGGGCCTGTTCTCTCAGAGGGCGTCGATTGTACGGCGCCGGGCACAATCCCGCAATCCACTCATTTTGGGCCTGCCCCACACGGTTTAGAACGTCGAACCAGTCATCAGCAGGGGGCCATTCGAAGAACAGAGGGCCCGCACCAGGTCCAGCTGGCTGACGATGCCGATCTGCACATTATCTTTATAGATCGCACCAAAAGCGGAAGAGGAATTTCGCATCACATACAGTGCCTCAAGCATGCTGTAATCGATCTGAAGTCGAGGCATATTATAGACGGCGGGAATAATCGGAGAGGGCGACGTGATCAGATCCACCAGCTTGATATAAGAGGTCCACTCACTCTGATGCGCAGCGCGAATCGGAATGAAGGAAATCTGGTTCTGCTGTGCCATCTGAATAATGTCTGCGGTATCGGTACTCCGGGTGACTCCCTTAATCTCTGCCTGGGGAATCATGACCTTCCGCACAGACTGGGCCGCGGTATTGAACATACCCCGTACCAGCTGTTTCTGTGCATTACCCAAGATCCCCTCGAGGTGCCCCTCTTCGAGCACCTTCACCAGCCGCTTTCGTCCCAGCACCAGCTGGGCGGGTTTGTTACGATCCGGTGAGAACTGTTCCAGCAGCCGGGTGATCGCCACCAGGGGAACGCTCACGAGCCAGAATGCACGATAAAAGAAATCGAACCAGCGGCAGTAGCGTCTGAGCAGCATGGTCGGGGCCCGGTAATACAGGTTCTTAGGCACCAGCTCCCCGAAAATGAAGATGAGTGGCGTAAAGAGAATCGTCGTCACAATCTCTGCCCTGCCGCTGGACTCCTGAAAGACCGCAGCAATGCCCATCGAAATCGCAATGGTGACGAGGTCGTTCGCCAGGTTATTGCCAATGAGTGTTGTCGCGACAAAGTAGCTGGGGTTTTGAGCGAACCAGCAGAGCCGCTGGGCAATCGGATCGCCTTCGTTGGCATCGATATTCAGACGCAGGAAACTGACACGGTAGAAGCCGGTCTCGGATCCACTGAACAGGGCTGACAGGCGGAGGCCGATCGCAAACAGTGCCAACGCGCCAAGAATGGGAAGCCAGTTCAACTTAGGAATCAACCTTCAACACAAAACAGAAACGACGTACTCCCCCTGGAGACATCATAAAACTGGATTCTCTTGAAACACGTCTCATCTTGCAAGAGGTGCTATGAATTCCTCACTGAAAATCAACCACTATTTTCCGGCGGACCCACGCCGATGACTTACATTTTCCTGATCTATGACCTATGTTTTAGTAACAACACGATTGCCCAGTCTGCTCATTTTGACAGAGTAGCACAGTGGCGGGCCGGACAGCATGCTTTCTCGATGTTCCCAACGGGGCGGTGTTACCTAAGTCGCTTGGAATCAGGAATTTAAGCACGTTCACTTCAGATAAGTAAGATCCGATGAAAGTTCAGCAATTTTTAGATCACCACGGGATCAAGGAAAACCCCTTTGGTCAGGAAGACGCCCAGAGCGATCACGTTTTCAAGGAATTCTGTCTGAACGGCACCCACCACCCGGTCTGGGATAAAATATTTTCCAATCCCGCCAACCCTTCCACTTCGGTTGTGTTCGGCGAAAAGGGAGCAGGAAAAACCGCCATCCGGATGCAGATGATCGAACAGCTGCAGAAACACAATGCCCAGCATCCGGAAAACCGCGTCTTCGTCATTGAGTACGATGACTTCAATCCGTTTCTGGACTGCTTCCGCGAACGGTACTCGGGCCGCAATCGCCGCCCCGAACGACTGCTCTCCCACTGGCGACTCTGGGACCATATGGATGCCATCCTCTCACTGGGGGTGACCCAGTTGATCGGCGAAATGATCGAGCCCGACAATACGGAAGAGAACAATATCCGCTCGGTGACCAAGGCCCAGGTTAATAGCCTGACCCATCTGGAAAAACGGGACCTGCTGCTGCTGGCTGCCTTTTATGATCACAGTCTGGATATGCCGGCCGTCCAGCGCTGGAACCGACTCCGCAAACGTTTGAAATTCAGTTACTGGAAAACTGAATGGGAACGTGGCCTCGGTTTCCTGGTGACCATCGTGACGGTCGCCCTGGTCTTCTACCTCGGCAACTGGAAAGACTTCCAGAAATGGTGGATCTGGCTGATCATGTTTGCCGGCTGGACTCCCTGGCTCTGGAAACAGCTCACACTGATGTGGAAATCCTGGCGGGTTTCACGCGAGGTGCGGGTCTTTGAGCATCTGTCAAATGCCTTGCGTAAAATCCTCTCGCGCATCGAACGCCGAGAACTTGCCGGTCAACCGATTCCCTGCCGGGATCGCAGCGATGACCGCTACGAACTGCTCACCAAGTTTCAGACGATCCTCAAAAAAATGGGATTCGAAAATATCGTGATCCTGGTAGACCGGGTCGACGAACCTCACCTGGTTAACGGCTCCGCAGAACGCATGCGGGATCTGCTCTGGCCGATGTTCGATAACAAACTGCTCAAACATCCGGGAGTCGCCTTCAAACTGCTGCTCCCTTCAGACGTGGTCTACTACCTGCAGCGCGAAGAGAAAGAATTCTACGAACGCTCGCGACTGGACAAGCAGAACCTGATCACATCACTGGACTGGACCGGAGAATCGCTGTACGACGTCGCCAGCGACCGCGTGCGGGCCTGCACGACGGATCATGGAGCAAATATCTCCATCCGTGACCTGTTTGATGAATCCATTTCAGAACAGGAACTGATCGGTCAGTTCGCCCAGTTACGGGTCCCCCGGCACCTGTTTAAGTTCCTGTATCGACTGCTCGTCGATCACTGCAATCGCTATACGGTTGATAATCCCAGCTGGAAAATCAACCGGGAAACGCTGCATAAAGTGATGAGCCTCTTCCAAAGGGATCTGGATGCCTTCGATCGAGGCATGGGAACAGGTTGAAAATGGTCACTCCTTCCGGTAGTTTTAAGGGGTGATCTTACCCTGCAACAGGCCCTCCGGAACCACCCCCATGCAAACCAACCTCAATCGACGTGAAATGCTGGCTGCCACAGGCGGTCTGCTGGCCGCTGGTCTTACCTCCACACCCGCTCTCGCCGGGAAGACGGAACGCCAGCGATCTGCGGCTGAACCGTTCGCCTACTGCTTTAATACCAGCACCGTCCGCGGTCAGAAACTGGGGATCGTCGAACAGATCAACCTCACTTCCACTGCCGGCTACGATGCCATCGAGCCCTGGCTGCGGGACATCGATCAGTATGTAAAAGAAGGGGGTTCACTCAAGGATCTCCGCAAACGGATTGAAGATGCCGGCCTGACAGTCGAAAGCGCGATCGGCTTCGCCCAGTGGATCGTCGATGATGACGCGCAACGCAAAGCGGGTCTCGAACAGGCCAAACGGGATATGGACACACTCCAGCAGATCGGCGGCATCCGCATGGCGGCCCCGCCTGTCGGCGCCACCAAACAATCGGATCTGGACCTGTTCGCCGCTGCCAAACGGTATCGTGCACTGCTTGAACTGGGCGATCAGATGCAGGTCGTTCCGCAGGTCGAGGTCTGGGGCTTCTCCGAGTCCCTCTCGCGGCTGGGGGAATCGATGTTTGTCGCCATTGAAAGCGGCCACCCCAAGGCCTGTCTACTCCCGGACGTATATCACATCTACAAAGGGGGCTCCGACTTCGCCGGACTGGGGCTGCTCAGCGGGTCGGCCATCCAGGTCTTCCATGTGAATGATTACCCCGCCGTTCCTCCACGCGAAACCATCAACGACGCACACCGCGTTTATCCCGGCGATGGCGTGGCACCGCTCACCAACATCTTCCGCATGATTCACCAGGCCGGCTTCCGGGGTGTGCTCTCGCTGGAACTGTTTAACCGCGAGTACTGGGAACAGGACCCGCTGGAAGTCGCGAAAACCGGCCTGCGGAAAACACGGGAAGCAGTTCTCAAGGCGCAACTCGACCAGCTCCCGAAAGCAGAATGAGACGTGAAGCAGATCGCACTCCTGTTTGAGTTCGGTTCTCTGAACGGAGGCGAACATTCCATGCTCGCCATGCTCCAACTGTTGCATGGCCGGTCATTTGAATTCACCGCCTTCTGCCTCGCCGACAGTCCCCTGCAGCACCGACTGACATCGCTCGACATCCCCTGCCATCCGGTCCAGTTTCACGACGAACAGGGGCTGAGACTGCCGCGGGAAGCGGTGCTGGAACAGTTACTCCCCGTCCTGCAGGCGCAGCACTTCGATCTGCTGCACGCCAACAGCCTGTCCATGGCGCGACTGACCGGCGCCTTCGCCGAACAGTTGCCGGTTCCCTGCTCGGGGCATTTGCGGGACATCATCAAACTGAGTCGCGCTGCCATCCGGGATCTCAACCGGAACCGCAGACTGTTCGCGGTCTCCCATGCCACCCGCGATTTCCATATCAAGCGGGGCCTGAATGCGGAGACTGTCAGCGTCTGCTATAACGGCGTCGACACCGAACGGTTTCAACCCCGGCCTGCCACGGGTGCACTGAAACAGGAACTGGGGCTCCCAGCCGACACGCGTCTCTGCCTGACCATCGGCCAGATCGGCTTACGTAAGGGACAGGACGTTCTGGCAGAAGCAGCCCGACTGCTGACAGAGCAGGGGGATCAGCAGACGCATTTTGTCCTGGTTGGAGAACGGCATTCACAGAAACAGGAAAGCATCGATTTCGACCATGCCCTGGATACTACATTTGCACAACCCGGTCTGGCAGGTCGCCTGCACCGGCTGGGATACCGTGATGACATCCCCTTTCTGATGAACGAAGTGGATCTGCTCGTCCATCCGGCCAAACAGGAACCACTGGGACGCGTCCTGCTGGAAGCGATCGCCAGCGGTCTGCCTCTGGTCGCAACCGACGTGGGTGGGACTTGTGAAATCGTTGACCACGAACGCTCTGCACTGCTGGTACCTCCCGGCGAGGCAACGGCACTTGCAGGAGCGATACAGCGTTTACTGCATGATCAGAGTCTGAGTCAAAGCATTGCTCAGCACGCGCGACAGCGAGCAGAAGAACGCTTTACCAGCGAACGGGCCAGCCGCAACATGGATGCCTGCTGGCAGGAACTCTGTGACTGATCGTCCGGGTGCTTAGCTGCCCTGACGGGGATGAAACTCTTCCCAGCGTTTCCAGGCGTAGTCCCATTCCATCCAGAGCCGCAATACGGACCAGAGTGCTCGCAGTTTTCCCAGCTGTGCGGGCGGAATTTTCGACTGGGCAGCCATCGCATCCTGGGTCACTTCTGTCAGTCCCCACAGTGCAGCCAGTTCACGACAAAGGTTATCAGCCGTGAGATCAATTTCCGCATCTTCGGCGACGAAGCCTGCGGCGTCAGCCATCACAAACAGTTCGAACAGCTGACCGCGATACGGATCCAGTTCCAGTGGCTTGGTGGCTGCTTCGGCTTCACCAACGACATTAGCAACGCGGCGGACAATATCATCCGCCAGGTCATGTGAGGCGGAAGAAACGTGGTTCAAAGAATCGCGGGACATGGGACGAAGTTCACTCTCTGAAACAGAACAGCTCGAAGCATAGATAAAACAAAAACACATCCTGACCGATTGAGTCAGGATGTGTTTAGAGAATATCGAATTGCTGCTGCTTCGGCAACTGCCGACGCTCGCTTGAGGAACTCTGCTTCAGCTTACGGCAGGATAAAGATCAGACCGGTTGCTGTAAGTCCCTCTGTGATGGCGGCTTTGGTATTCCAGGGAACACCGTTGATCCGCTTGGGAGTATTCGGTTCGCCCGGACGGTAGAATCCCAGGGGATACATACGTTTGCGGAGCGGGTCGATGCTCATCTGGTAAGGCAGCGCGATCAGCTGACCGGTAAACCGTCCCATGGAAACAAAGGGCTGCACAAGATCGCGACGGGAAAGACCGTAACGCTCCAGATTGGGATCTTCGAAGTACAGCGGATTGTAGTTCACGTTGGAAGCTTCCCAGGTATAGATACTTTCAGAGAAGTTCCGTCCCGGGTAAGGAGCATTGCTCAGTTTGAATTCCCGCGGGCACTCCAGAATCGCGCCCCCTTCTTCATCCGAGGCTTTACAAGGTTTGCCATCGGGGCGGGGACACAGGTTCCGGCAGGGTTCGTTCTTGGCGATCTTCGGATCGGGTTCGTAGTCGAAGAACGGCTTGATGTTGGAGATGCGTTTCAACAGGTGCGGTGTTTCGTCTTCCAGATCTTCCGGTGCGGCAGGCAATCCATCCACATTGGGAATGTCATCGCCCAGCCCGTCATAGCTCTTCTGGGTCATGATAAAATTACCGCTGTCGTCATCCGCTTCCGGAAAGACAGGTACCAACTGCTTTGACGGCGTGGCTGCCGGAGCGGGTGTCACACTTTTGTATTGTACGTTCTGAGCCTGAGGCGCTGAGGAGTTCTCTTCCAGGCCAATGGTTTTAAACGGCTCGACTGCAGGTGCCGGGCTGACAGGGGTACTGGGACCGGCAGACGCGAAAGGATTCACTCCCGTGGGAGCAGCCTGGACCGCGGCGGGCGCAGGTGCCACAGGCATGTCATCCGGGATCGGACGGAAGGCCGGCGTCTGTTCCAGTTCGTCGTTTTTGCCCTGCTTACGCTGTTCGCGGCGTTCTTTGCGTTCCTGTTTTTTCAGTTCGCGTTTATTGTCGCGCGACAGGGTCTCCCAGCGCTGCTCCGGAGAACGGCTTTTCAGCTCTTCCCACGTGCTGGCAGGCACAGGATTCTGTCCGAGGAAGGGGTCCTGATCGGCGGACGCTTCCTCGACCATCGTAAATGGTGAGAGCCCCAGAACCAGGGCCAGGCTCAGCAGATATCGCTTACCCGAACTATTCCATGGGTGAATGTTCGGCTGTGTAATTCGGTGCTTCCTGAGTGACTGCAATATCATGCGGATGGTTCTCCCTGACCGTTGCGGCTGAAACCTGAATGAATTTGGCTTCGGTTCGCATTTCCGCGACAGAATGGACTCCCAAATAACCCATACCAGCCCGTAGTCCACCTACAAGTTGATAGAGTAGATTCTGCAGCGGACCTTTGTAAGGTACGCGTCCCTCTACTCCCTCTGGTACCAGTTTCTTGGCGGAATCCTTTCCGTCTTGTGGAACTGAACTTTGACGGTAGCGTTCGCTACTGCCTTTGACCATTGCTCCCATCGATCCCATGCCACGGTAACGCTTGAAACTGCGTCCCTGATAAAGAATCAATTCACCCGGACTTTCGTCCAGACCGGCGAGCAAACCTCCTAACATTACCGTATGAGCGCCGGCTGCCAGAGCTTTGGCAATGTCACCACTGTAACGAATTCCCCCATCGGCGATGACCGGAATACCTGTTCCTTCCAGTGCCTTGGCAGCATTGGAAATCGCAGTTAACTGCGGCACACCGACGCCTGAGATAATTCGCGTTGTACAGATTGAGCCAGGACCGATGCCGACCTTAACCGCGTCCGCTCCCGCATCCGCCAGGTCTCGGGCACCCTGTTCGGTCGCCACATTACCGGCAACCACATCGATGTCCCATCGCTTTTTGATTTCTCTCACGGTCTGTACCACATTGCCGGAATGGCCGTGGGCACTGTCAACAACCAGGAGATCCACCCCTTTTTCAATCAGTAAAGCAGCACGATCATAATCTCGGACACCCACAGCAGCTCCAACTCGCAGCCGCCCCCGTGAATCTTTGGAGGCCAGCGGGAACTGCATCGTCTTGTCGATGTCTTTGATCGTAATCAGCCCCTTCAGTTGATAATTTTCGTCAACCAGCAGAAGTTTCTCGACCTTATTTTCCAATAATATCCGCTGAGCCACTTCAAGCGTTGTATCTTCCGCAGCCGTCACAAGTTTTTCTTTCGTCATGACTTCAGATATCTGGGTGTCGGGAGAATCGAGAAACCGCAGGTCACGGCTCGTCAAAATCCCCACAAGCTTCCCATTTTGTGTCACGGGGACCCCGCCGATGTTTCTCCGCTTCATGATTTCGGCAGCTTCTGCCACTGTAACCTCGGGAGGCAGTGTGACCGGGTCCACAATCACGCCGTGTTCGCTCCGTTTTACCAGATCCACCTGCATTGCCTGCTGTTCCGGCGTCATGTTTTTGTGGATGACGCCGATGCCCCCTTCCTGGGCCATGCCGATCGCCATATCGCTCTCAGTCACGGTGTCCATGGGGCTGCTGATAATCGGAACATTGAGAGGGATATTTCGGGTAAGCTGGCTGGCAACACTGACTTCCGAAGGCATGACTTCGCTGTAAGCTGGTTGCAGCAGAACATCGTCGAAAGTAATTCCCTGACAGATAATGCGGTCTTGCATTGGGCCTCTCCTTACGGGTCTCTTTAATGTATTTTCTGTTTTGTGTTCGAAATCGATGATATATTTTTTTGAAACATTGTAGGCAAATTACCCGCCGACGGGGCAATCTGTTTCAAATGTTTGCGTTTCGTGTGATCTGTTCCTGGAACGCATTCGCCAGTTCGATCATCTCGGGCACCGTCAGTTCTTCCGCCCGGGTTTTCTCCCGCTCGTAACCGTGCGCCTCCAGAAGTGCGTCCACTTCCGCTTTACTCAACTGTTTGCTGTACATCCCCACCAGCGTGCTCCGCATCAGTTTCCGCCGATGCTGGAAGACGCGCCGCAGGAAATCCTGAAAGAAGACCCGGTCCTCGATCTTCTGTTTCAGGGGCGGATTCGGCGTCAACTGGACAATCGCCGAATCGACCTTGGGCCGGGGCCAGAAGACGGTAGGTCCCACTTTCTTGAGCAGCTTGACGAAGCACTGCGACTGCAACCAGACCGACAGCGCCCCGTAATTTGAAGTCGCGGGCTTACACGACATTTTCAAACCGAGCTCGTACTGAATCGTAACCACCATCCGGTTCCAGGGCAGATCCGAGGCAACCAGATTCGAAATAATGGGCGTCGCCACGTTGTAAGGCAGGTTGGCCACCAGCTTCAGGTGACTGCCCGGGTTCGCTTTGAGCTGCTGGTCAATCTCTTCCAGCACGATGGGGTTGAGCCGGTTTTTGTTCTTGAGCGCGTCGCAGTTCAGCAGGGTGATATTGTCGTACTTCTGCGTGGCCTCGCTGGCCAGGGTATGCATGTTGCGATCGTACTCGACGGAGATCACATGCCGGGCTTTCTGGGCCATGAACGTGGTCATGCCCCCGGTTCCGGTTCCCACTTCCAGCACGATGTCAGTGGGTTTAATGTGTCCCTGTTCAACGACGTACTCGATGATATTCAGATCGATCAGAAAGTTCTGGCCCAGATCAGAGCGCGGGTTAAAGCCATGCCGCTCAAAGAGCCGCATTAAATAAGATCGAGTCTGCCTTTCATCTTCTTTCATTGATACCATCAAGTGTTAAGGGAACCAGCTTTGACACATACTTCCCGAGAATATCGGTTTCAATATTCACAATACTGCCCACCTGCTTCTGCCCCAGCGTCGTCACTTCCAGTGTATGTGGAATCAGCGCGATACTGAAGGAGGATGCTTCGCAGCCCACTATGGTCAGGCTGATGCCATCCACGGTGACCGATCCCTTGGGAACCATCTGCAAAGCCAGTGCTTCCGGAACTTCGAACCACATCGTGATCCATTCGCCGTCCCGGTCGATCGATTTGATCGAACCCACGCCGTCCACATGACCTTGAACGAAGTGACCACCCAGCCGTCCGTTTGCTGCCAGCGGGCGTTCCAGATTCACGGCATCGCCCACGGTTAACAGCCCCAGGTTGGTCTTCGCCAGGGTTTCCGCGCCCGCCTGGAACTTCAGAGAGTTCTCGGCGATCTCCACCACCGTCAGGCAACAGCCATTGATGGCCACACTATCACCGATCTGGGCCTCATGTAAAATGAGTTCCGGAATCTTCAGCGTCAAATCGATGGAGGAACCGTTCTTTTCGAGAAGTTGAACGGTACCCTGCCCCTCGACCAGTCCCGTAAACATCGGCGACAGTACCTTCGGCGTTCTAAAAACAGGGGAATTAAACGAGTCAGTTTCTCAAATTTCTCTGGATTTGTATAGTCGTCCAGAGATAACTTCTTCCCAAAAAGCCCGAATTGGGGACGAAAACGCGAAATAACAGAACAGGACCGGGACCGCCAGCTCCTGCACCAGAAAGATCAGGGCCAGCGAAAAGACGAGCTGAATCACATGCCGCCGGCTCCGCTGGCCAGTGAACAACTGGTTAAACACATGCGGATAATGCACGCGTGAGACCATCAGTGCCGCGACCCCCAGTGTGATCAGCGGCAGGGCCCAGCCGATGCCGGTAATTAACCACTCCGACAGGGACTGCATCGATCCATTTTTCGTCTCTGCCAGCTTGTAGAGGCCGCGCATCGCGATTGGAAAGGAAGCCACGACGCCGGCTGCCGCCGGTGAGGGGAGGCCGCTGAACCCTTCGTGTGAATCATCTTCATCCGTTTCCACGTTGAAGCGTGCGAGCCTCAAAATGGTACAGACCGCAAACAACAGCGCGATCACCCATAGCAGACGCGGATGATAGATCTGGGTACGAAACTGAATCATCTGCAGCATCAGAAACGCCGGGGCCACTCCGAAGCTGATCGCATCGCACAGACTGTCGAGCTGCGCACCGAATTCCGTGGTCTGATTCGTCCAGCGGGCGGCACTGCCATCCAGGGCGTCGAACAGCATCGCTACAAAGATCAGCACTGCAGCGATAAACAGGTGTTGATTTTCAAAAGAGTTATAGACCCCCGGTGCAGTTCCCAGCATGCGGGTCAGACCACCGCTGGTCACGTGCCCCATATATTCCGGTCCGACCTTGGCCGCATAGGTAATCGCGCCAAAACCACAGGCGGCATTACCCAGCGTCAACAACGTCGGTAGAACGGCAATCAGTTTACGCTTCTTCATTGGAGGCCTCAGTAGGGGACTCTGCATATTTCGCGAGAGTGGTCGAACCGGCTTTCAACTTGTCACCCGGCTTCGCCAGGATTTCCAGTCCTTCTTCCTGGGGGAACACAATCACGGTCCGGGAACCCAGTTTAATCATACCAAACTGCGCCCCCTTGGTTAATTCATCGCCCGGCTTCAGGCGACAGACAATCCGCCGCGCTATCGCACCGGTGATCTGCTGCACCAGCATCGGTCGGTTGGTCGGCTCGGGCATCTGCAGATAGACTTCCAACCGCTCGTTTAACCGCGTTGACTCCGGTCGCAGCGCGTTCAAACATTTCCCGGGTCGATACACAAGTTTGATAATCTTACCGGCAACCGGCATGCGGTTGATGTGCACATTGAAAATCGACAGGAAGATGCCGATCTCGATCGCCGGGCCGCCGATATATTCGTGATGCGCGATCTCTTCAATCGTATCGAAGGTCCCGTCCGCAGGAGACACAATCACACCTTCACCCGCAGGGATCGCCCGCTGGGGGTTCCGGAAGAACCAGACGATCTCCATGCCAAACAATACCAGCGTCAGCACCAGCAACCAGCCGATGTAACTGAGCACACCGGTAACGACGCCGGATAAAATCACGCCGGTGAGCAGGGCGGCACCACCGAAAAACAGCGTTGAGAGAACAAACAGTTCGGCCAGCCCTTCGCGGGCAAAGGGGAGTCGGCTGCGATACGCAAAGGGGTCGTCCGCTTCCTCCCAATAGTAGCCTCCCTGGTTCTCATGATATTTAAGGTCGCGGGGATCGAGCACATCATGCGGACAGGGATTGAAGTCCCCCTTTCGTGTGCTCTCCATTTTTTTCACGTAACCGGGGCGAAACGTCTTCAACCAGAATCGCCGCCAGCGGCCCCAGAGCATTTCCAGATTGATAATAATTCCCCCACCCGGCTGAATGGTCGTCAGCTGCGGATCCATGGGCTGGACTTCCCGTCGGGAATAAGGCTGACCGGTGGCAGGTGGATTGACGTCTGATGAAGTTGAACTCATAAGGTCTTGAATTTCGGAAATTGCGTGCTGCTGATCATTTCGGGAACGGTTTCAGAGACCGAACTGGTCCCTGCTTTAGAACGTCCCAGTTTAACAGGATCCCGGCTGGCTGACGAGATACGCCCTCGTTCATCACTATTTTTAATCTGTTTTCTTCGCGGGCAACGGGTCGAATCGAAAAAATCCGTGCAGCGTCTCTGTTTGATACTTCTGGCCGAATCCGGGTCTGCCTGCGATTTACTGATCGGGCAGGGAAGCCACGTTGCATCTGTAAGCCTGGTCAGAGTTTGAGCACATTCCAGACAGGCTGGTATCCACAGCTCGGGTAAAGATTCATTTAATCTAAACGCAATCGTTTGAGGTTACTCCGGCTTTCTGCTAAAAATATGCTGCTTTACGCCAAATAATATCAAATTATGTTGATGTGTTGCGAAATCAACAGATCGAGTTCATCCTGTCGAACTTTTAGAGGAAACAAAACCGATGAGTATTGCCATTAGTTCCGTTCATGCCCGTGAAATTCTTGACAGTCGCGGGAATCCCACTGTGGAAGTGGATATCGAGCTGGAAAATGGAGTTGTAGGCCGAGCCGCTGTTCCCAGCGGTGCCAGCACAGGGATGCACGAAGCCTGTGAACTGCGCGACGCCGATAAAAAAGACCGCTTCCTGGGCAAGGGTGTCCAGCAGGCCGTTCAGAATGTGAACACCGAAATTGCCGACGTACTGGTTGACCTGAATGTCTGCGATCAGCTGCTGATCGACCGTGTCATGCTCGACCTGGATGGCACCGAAAATAAATCACGCCTGGGTGCGAACGCCATTCTGGCCTGTTCGCTGGCCGCCGCACATGCAGCAGCTGCTTCTTCCGACCTGCCCCTGTTCCGTTACCTGGGTGGCGTTGGTGCCAACCGTCTCCCCGCCCCGATGATGAACATCATCAACGGTGGTGAGCACGCCAGCAACGGTATCGACCTGCAGGAATTCATGGTCATGCCCCTGGGCTTTGACAACTTCAGCGACTCTCTGCGTTGCGGAACCGAAATCTTCCACTCGCTGAAGAAAGTGCTCTCCTCCAAAGGTCTGAGCACCGCCGTCGGCGACGAAGGGGGATTCGCTCCCGATCTGCCCAACAGTGAAGACGCCATCGACGTCATTCTGACCGCGATCGAAAAAGCAGGTTACAAAGCCGGCGATCAGGTCAAAATCGCCCTCGACGCCGCTTCTACCGAATTCTACAACACAGAAACCGGTATCTACACCGTCGAAGGTCGCGAATTCGATTCCGCAGGTATGGTCGACTTCCTCGCCTCATGGGTTGAAAAGTACCCGATCTGCTCCATCGAAGATGGTCTGGCAGAAGACGACTGGGAAGGCTGGAAAGCACTCACCGAACGGATCGGCGACAAAGTCCAGCTGGTCGGCGACGACCTGTTCGTGACCAACCCCAAACGTCTGCAGCGGGGGATTGACGAAGGGGTTGCCAACAGCATCCTGGTGAAAGTCAACCAGATCGGCACCTTGTCCGAAACCATCGAAGCAGTTCAACTGGCAGGACGCAACGGTTACACCGCCGTCATGAGCCACCGTTCCGGCGAAACAGAAGATACCACCATCGCCGACCTCGCGGTTGCTCTCTGCACTGGTCAGATCAAAACCGGTTCCGCCAGCCGGACCGACCGGATCTGCAAATACAACCAGTTGCTGAGAATCGAAGAGATTCTGGGAGAGGAAGCCACCTTCGGCGGTACCATCTCCTGAATTGATTCCACTCAACTCTGAGACGAACAGCTCCCCCCGGAACATGTTTCCGAGGGGAGTTTTTTATGCGCGGATATGAGTTGCAGGATGCGATTCGCCGCCCCGTCTCATTTCATTTCTGCTGAGTACAAGCCAACCGGCACCATAGACACAGCCGCGACAATCGCCACAGCTTAACAGGGTCTGGAGAAACCTGTGCAACCCTGTCGATTTTGATGAGGTAGCTCTGCGCCCGACGTCTGCAGAGATCGTGTCCCTTTTGTATCGGCCATCAACATCGTGACTCACAGACAGCACCAGCACGAAGAATCCGGGATCGGCTGGATGATCTCGTTGACATTCTGGCTGCTGTTATTCCTCGCCGCGAGTCTGTTCGCTGCGGTTGTCCTTTCGCCGCGGTACCTGGCCTACCTTGAGCTACGGAATGAGTATCTCTCGAACCAGGTCCAGCTGGTGACGCTGGAAAATCAGGTTGAATACCTGAAACAGATCGCCCATTCGCTGGAGCATGATCCTGAGTTTCGCTCTGAAGTCGCGCGGGTCGACTTTGATGCCGTCCGACCAGGCGAAGAGCGGATTGCCGTCGACCCCGATCTGGCCCTGGATCTGCCTCAATGGAATCCGCGTCAGAAAATCCCGGTCACCAGTCGCGCCTGGTACGTACCCATGTTGAGCATGGTCAGTGAAAATCACAAGGTGCGCTCCTCTCTGCTGCTGACCGCCGGGGTGATCGTACTGCTGTCTTTTACGTTTCTGCATGAATCACAGTCCCATCAGCTGGAGCACGTAACCCGTTCCACTAAAGACTTTGTGTCGCTGTTCCTCTCTCGATACCGCGTCTCGGAATCGGAAGCTGATGAGGACTGACCCCAGTTCCGACTGTAAGGAATAACACGAATGCAGCAAACGCCACGTCTGCAACACCTGATCTCGTTTTTGTGATCCTAGCCTTTCTTCCCAGGAACCACGTTGTTCGGATTTTTTCTGGAATAGCTTCTCTGTCGTTCTATCTCGCTGAAAGCCGGCAGCAGAAATCAAATTCAGTTCGGACAATCCCGAAGCCGCGACGATTTGATTAGTAGTTATTTCATGACGTTTCAACCCTGAAGGGCATCACAGAATGGATACAGATAAGCAAGCCAGGACTTCTCTGTTAACGGAATTCAGACTGAGACGCTGGGCGCGGATGCACTACGTTTCAGCCGATCAAAGAAAAGCGACCTGGAATCCCATCGTTCTCGATGAAATGCAGAATAAGGATCAGGAAATGCACGAAGCAGAAGAAAACAGCATGAAGGCCCGTGTTTCATCCATGTATGTGCCACTGGCACCCGGGATCATTACCCGTATAGATCAGTCACACGAAGAAGCCGCTGCACCTCACATCCTCAAAATGCAGGATCGCTCCTCGCGCAATCTGCAACGTGTCGCTGATCAGATGCTGGGCGAATAAGCTCACTCAAGCACACGTCCAGTTTCTCTCGACCTCCGTACTATTTGCGGGGGCCGACGTAGTCATCGACAAACGCGTCCAGCAGCAGCACATCCAGACGGTCCATCTGCTGCGTTTTCTCATCCCCGGTCTGCAGAGGAGGCTCGTAATCGGCGGCAGCGGTAATGCGAATCCGCTTGGCCTCGATTCCTTTCTGGATCAGATAGAGCATGGCCTCTCGCCCCCGCTGGTAAGTCAGTACCAGTTTGTCATTGTAGTGGCCATCCTGAGGCAAAGGTTTCACCGACGTATGAGCCCGCAGCTCGATCTTGTTCGGTTTGCCCGCCAGCTCCGGAATCATCTCGTCCAGCTTCGTTTTACGTTCCTCGTCAAGGTCTACCTGGGTCTGACCGTAATACAGGGTCTTCCCAACAGGAACCGGTACTCCTTCCCGGAAGCGATAGATACGCACATCCTTGCCTTCGAGGGCCTTCGTCTTAATTCCCCCGCGTCCCCGTTCCCGGCTGTCGGTATACGCCCCCAGCATACTCATCTGCTCGATCATCGAGTTCATCGGAAAATATTTTCCGGGAGGCGAAATGGGGCCGGTACGATAACCCGTGTAAGACTGAATCGACTCCAGGATCGACCGGAATTTTTCATCATTCACGATTTCACTCAGTGAAACCAGCATGATGAAGAACGTCAGCAGCAGCGACATCATGTCACCGTAAGTCACCACCCATTCGGGGACTCCCGGTGGACCATCGTCTTCCATGACTGTCTGCTCCTGAAAATGAGTGAAGATAAATAGATTCGGCAGAATCTGCCGCTCACGCGGAATTCCAGCGCCGCTTACCACCAGAATCGTCATGCGGCGCCGCGAAACTTGGCGGATTTTTCTCAAACCGGCCCTGTTCAGCGGGTTTACAGGCCCTCCCCGTCACCTCCGGCGGGGGTCTGCAAATCCCCTCCCTCGAACAAAATGCCCCTTAGATCATTGACGAACACAATAAATATCTACAACATTAGGAGTTAAGTAAGCAGCAACCGATCAGAACATCAGCGCCAGAGAAATCCGGGAATTTCTGGAAAAAGAAAAGGAAGTGGTCAAGGAATGTCGAGCCCCCTCATTGTGCAGCAGTCGGAATTGGTCGCACTCTGTGATCAGATTCAGGATGCGGGCATCGTTGCATTCGATACGGAATTCGTTTCCGAATTCACTTATCGCCCTGAACTTTCCCTGCTGCAGTTTTCCTTCGAAGGACGCACGGTCGCCGTCGATCCCTACGAAGTAGATGATCTGACTCCCTGGTGGGACATCATGACCGACGATACCACCACGGTGGTCGTGCACGGCGGACGCGAAGAAGTTCGTTTCTGCCGCCACTTCTCCGGCAAGAAACCACAAAAGCTGATCGACCTGCAAATTGCCGAAGGGCTCCGCTCGCGAAGCTTTCCCATCTCCTATACCGCACTGGTCGCCCGTGTGCTGGGAGAGAAAGCGGGCAGTAAAGAGACCCGCACGGACTGGCGCCGCAGACCACTCACCGACCAGCAGATCAAATACGCTCTCGACGACGTCAAATACGTCCTTCGTATCTGGAAGATCCAGGAAAAAGAATTAACGGACCTGGGCCGTCTCGAATGGGCCCAGGCGGAATTTCAACGGATGATCGATGAAGTCGATTCCGAATTCCACCGCGAAAACTGGCGCCGCGTTTCCGGGTTGCACAAACTGAAGCCGCGGGAACTGGCCATCGTCCGCGAACTCTTTGACTGGCGCGATGAAGTTGGCCAGGACAAGAACCAGCCGGTCCGTCGGATTCTCCGCGACGACCTGTTAATCGAACTGGCCAAACGCAAACCCAAGACACCACAGGACCTGACCGCCACCCGCGATCTCAATCGCAAGAACATGTTCAAGCTTGCTCCCCAGGTCATTCAACGAATTGAGAAAGCCCTGCAGCTTCCCAATGACCAGCTTCCGCAATTGGAGGAAAATCCCAATACGCAGCAGAATCAGGATGAGCAGGTGATCGGTAAACTGCTGGGAATCGCCCTGGCAAACCGTTGTGCCGAGATGAATGTTTCCCAGACGCTGGTGGGAACGACATCCGATTTAAGGCACCTGGTCCGCTATCATGTGTATGGAGAGCAGAGCGACGACAGGCCTCGCCTGATGACAGGCTGGCGGGCGGAAGTCTGCGGTGATCTGCTCACTGACGTATTGGACGGCAAGATCTCCATGCGTGTCGCCGATCCGGAATCGGATCATCCGCTGCATTTCGAAAGACTCAGCTAGGCACAATCAGCTCAAACCTGTACAATCGCCACGTTGTACCGGTGGTCTCCTCACTCTGCCGGTGGATCGTTTCATTCTACCAGGAACAGAGTCAGGAATGCCGATGAAACTCCTTCGCATACTGCCCCTCATACTTATGCTGGCTTCGCCCCTCCTGGGAGCGGAACCCGCGCCGGAAGATGACTATCAGGCTGTCGCAGGAAAATGGGTCCGCAATGATCAGGCCGGCAATGGGTCTCCACTGCAGGTGGAACAGGAAATCATCGGCAAGAAATCCATCGTGCGGGTATTTGACCTGAATGGCAAACTGATCCACGAGCACCAGGCGCAATTCCGCTTACAGCGGATGGAAGATGTCAACGTCTTCGTTTATTTTGATCTGGAAGTGACCGCCGGTCCGAACAAAGGGAAACGGCAGCCCCAGCCACGATCATTCGCCTATCGCATCCGGAAGAATCAATTCATCCAGGTGGAAGGACTTCTCAGAGAAGATCCCTCACCGGCCCGCATGCTGATCTGGCTCAAAAAAACGCCACCCCAACCGGACGTGTAAGAACGCGTCCGGCTGCGATTACAGCGCGTTCATGATTTTTGTTGCCGCACTCTTCCGTTCGTCCGGTTTTGACGTGGTCATCAACTTCTGAAAATCCTGTTCGACCGCCTTCGCTTTTTCGGGCGCCTGCTGCTGGAGCAGTTCGTACTGAGACCGCAATAAGTCCAGACCGCTGCCCCCCTCACCAGTATCAACCACGACTTTCAGGTTATCCTTAAAGCCGCTGATAATCTCATCCGCGCTGGATGCCTGTGGTGTTTCTTCTCCGGAGCATCCACTGGCCAGAGGAGAGATCAGAAATAAACAGGCCAGAAGGGCAAATAAGGTTTTCATAGAGAACGCTTTCCAGTGATGAAGTTTCAGCTTTCGAACAGGCTCGAGTAAAACGGGCATCGGTACAGATTAAAATTCGCCCAGCACTCGACCATCGGCAATCCCGCCCAGGCTCTGCCAGGTCGTGTTGTCGATGTTATCGCTGACGAACCGGGTTGCCCCATCGCCCATCAGCACGTGCACGCCACCCGTGTGCCGACTGCGTGCAGGAAAGAGGCCGGGGGCATCATTCGTTCCGCAGGAAACACAGGTAACGCAGTTGGGATAAGGTGAATTCGGATTGAGCAGGGTATTGAACACGGTCAGTCCCCCGTTTCCATAAACCCAGTTCGATCCTGTGTCACCCCGGGGAGCCGTTGCAGCAGGCAGGGTACTGATCATGGCCTGGCATGAAGCTCCCCAGCCTTTGAGATCGGACAATGCAGGGAATGAACTCGCGGTGCTGCCACGACTGCCACCACGAACTGTGTCGCCACGGTCAACCAGGGTGGTGCTGTTGTTGCCGTCACCCATCATAATCTCACTGGCAGCGATTGTATTTGAGCTGCCGTCGATGATATCACGCAGACGAACCGTCTTCCGGTAGTTAAACATACCCACCTGATGCTGCAGGTTCTGAGGTGACGTGTTCGTCGAAGGAGCAGATCCAAACCAGTAAACCGAAGGACCTGAACTGACCGCGTAACTGTTACCTGGTCCCAGACCATAGCCGCCGCCATTCAGAATTCGACGGGTATCCGAAGGACATAGAAACGCGGGAATCACAGCCCGCTTCGCGGTGTCATTCACACCCTGGTTGGGTGCCAGGGAAAAATTGAACTGGTTGTACAACGGTGCCTGATCCATGAACGGCAGGAGCATCGTCTGGGCAGAAAAAGAGAAGTAGGAATAGTTTCCATACCCATAAGTAGACGCATCATAGCGTTCGAAATTCCCACGTGGAAAAATCGAATGCGTGTCGTGGTAATTGTGCATCGCCAGACCAAGCTGCTTCAGATTATTTTTACAGGCACTCCGCCGGGCCGCTTCACGCGCCTGCTGAACTGCCGGCAGCAACAGGGCAATCAAAATGGCAATAATGGCAATCACAACCAGTAATTCGATGAGGGTAAAACCTCTGTTCTTTCGAGAGGGAAAGTGTACGTTCATGATAAATTGTCTCTCAATTGCAGGATGGTAGGAATAACTCTGGCGGGAACTGGGGAGGGTTGCGGTGAATGACCGTGGTGTGAGAAAGTCCATTCACACCAGTATCGGAAGGAAAACTCGGTTATTCACCATTTGTCCACGCAGTGAATTGTAGCACTGGGGAAGACCGTTGAGAAGTAGGCGGATTCAAAAATGAGGTCTGTCTCCGGAACACTGACGCAGTCTGATTTAGATCCCCAGCAGGACACTAAATTATTAGCTTCCTTTATTAATCAGCTGCTCGGCCCTTTTCAGATTCTTGACAAACTTCACCTGATCTTGACTTGGTGTCGTTCTTGCTGAATCCAGCATTTTGGGTAACCAGTCTCTGCTTGCCCACAGCATATGCTGTAGATGCGGGTATTCCGAACAAGCAGTCTCACTCAGGTATTTGACAACCGGTTTCAATTCACCTTGGACCTGTTTTTTGAACTGTTCCCATTCTGCATCACTGGCCTGCAATTTTTGCAGGGCCAGAAATTTTTGATATACCTCTTGCAGCTTTTTCAGCTCGGCTTTTCCATCGTGTTTACCATCTGTGTTGCTGAGTGAATCGGCCAGAGAAACAGAACTTGAGTGAAACATCACTCCTGCGATTAAAATCAGGACCGCTCGCATCCCTGCGACACAGCGACGCGCTGCGGCTCCCAGCTGTGACTTTTGGGTTCTCTTGTCGCTGACGCGCATGGTCGTGTTCCTGATTCAGTAATTTAAATAGCGAACTCATTCATTAATAATGCGTTCTGCCTCTTTGAGATGCTTCTCAAATTTTTCCTGGTCGGGGCTTGGTTCGGTGCGTGCATTGTCCAGCATCCCAGGCAGATAATCGCGGCCCGCCCAGAGCATCTGCTGGAGCTGAGGGCGATCAGAACCGGCACTCGATTCGAGCTCTTTGATCAGGGGGTCCATCTCTGATTTGACCTTGTTCTTGAAACTGGACCACTCGGCATCGCTGGCCTGCTTCTGTTGCAGTGCCAGAAATTCCTGGTGGATCGCTTTGAACTTGGCCAGTTCAGCATCTCCGCCGGGGGCAAACAGGTCTCCCAGTGGGACGAAGTACAGAATTGCAGCCAAGACGATCGCTCCGCCTACACCTCCCAGAATTTTGGGATCCATCATAGGCCCCAGCGCCTCGAATGGATTGGAACGGGCGACTTTGATCTGCGGCTTGGCGGGACGGGACGGCGGAGGAGTGGCAGCCATCGGAACTGGAGAGGCAGCTGGACTACTGGCCGGCGGTGGAACAGCAGCTGCGGGAGTTGCCGCAGCGGTCGTCGCCTCAGCGCTCTCCGTTTCCGCGGGAGCTGCTGCTTCCTCTTTCTTCGGCTCGGGCTTTTTCAACTGTAACGCTTCAATCTGCCAGGCTTCAAACCACTCCCCTTTTCTACCCAGCTTGAGCAAATCGGTGGGTTCGACACGCTGCTGCTCCGCCCACATTTTGATTTTGTGTGCTTCGATTGGACCGTAACCCATGCCTCCCAGTTTGCAGTACCATTTCTGACGGGACCGCAACTTCAGGATCGGTGGCTTGGGTGGCTCTGCTGCTTTCTTCTCTTCTTCTTTTGCTTGCTTTTTCTTGCTTTTCTTTTTCCTGGATGATTCAGAAACTTCCGCTTCTGCCTCTTCGGTCTCCGTTTCGCCGGACGTCGGTACGATCTGGTCTGCATCCATATCTTCCGCATCAATGACGTCCAGGTCACTTCCCGATGAACTTAAGAAGACCACCGTTCGCGCAGGAACCCACTCCGGTTCTGCAGATGACTTCACCTCATCGTTGGGTGCCAGTTCGCCATCAAACAGCATCTGCATCAGATCTTCGGCTGACATCGGCCCGAGTTCATGATTCAGCACCCGGCAGTACCACTGCACTTTCTGATGCTTGCTCCGCACCGCTTCCAAAGTGGCAAAGCGGGGGAGTTGAGATTCGAGCTCGGAAGAAAGCTTATCTTCCTCTTCGACGATTGAGAAACCTTCCATGGAGGGCAAGTTCGCATTCTCTTCCATCCCGAACGAAGAGTCCACGATCGAAAAATCGTCCAGAGAGAGTTCGGTCTCCCCTGACTCGCGTGCGTCGAACAACCCTCCAATGTCTGCTGCGGGAAACCAGTTCCCGCCCTCACCAACTCTGACCTCCATTTGTGGCGTCAGCTTTCTTGCATGAGCCATGGAAAACAGCTCTTCGAAAGAGATGGGACCAGATGTTGTTTCTTCTGACTGCCTGTAATACCAGCTGTCCTGTGCCATTTTTTATCTAACAATCTGTGACAGATCTAAAGTGAATTTGTGCCTGAGTCTCTGGAACTGCGCGCACAAGGCCCGTGCTCTAGTTGCCTATTTTAATGGGCAGGGTAGGGCGCATATCTACGATTTTCGCCTTGTTTTTTCGAAAAACCGACAAAAACAAAGGGGCGCGCGCAGTTCCACCACCTGGAAGTGAGGCGTTTCGACCACCCGCTACCGGAATCGTTACGATTGGCCCCTCCAGCGGTTAGCAGACGCTCAGACATGCCAGATGTCAGACGCAACTGCTTCAGGCAGCAGCAGTTTTCTGCTTTCGCAGCAACAGCCCCATAAAGAAGACAAACAGGGCACTAAAGCAGCAGAAGCCCGCAAACCAGTCACCGTATTTCGTGTACAGGCTGGTCCGGTTATCCAGGGGAACCGTATCGATGACAACCGCATTCATCGATTTGTTCCACCGCCCGGTCTTCGGATTCACAAACGATTTCCGCCCCTGATTGTCACCATCAATGAAGACATCGGGCTCAACAATCATGCCGTCACCATCGATGACAGCCGAGATCCCTGTATTCACGGCACGTACCATCGGCGTCCGGTTCTCCACGCAGCGGAACGAAGCGGTAATCAGGTGCTGATCCAGCTCACTGGAGCCATGGAACCAGCCGTCATTGGTCAGGTTGACAAGGCAGTCGATCGGGGCCGAGGGTGACTCTGCCGTCGATGACTGATTCATTACCGAGCGAACCAGCTGGGGAACGGTATCTTCAAAACAGATCACCGGGGCGAAGTTCCAGTCCTGGTATTCAAAGTTCGCCGCGTGCTTCCCAGGTTGAATCCCGAAGGAGGCCCCATAGGGAGTGAAGACCTGCAGGAAGGGCAGGGTGTCGCGTAAGGGGAGATACTCGCCGAACGGAACCCGGTGAATTTTGTCGTAGCGGGAGGTAATCCCGACATCCGGCCGCACGAAGACAGCAGAGTTATATTGCTCCACGCGCTTGTCTCCGGCAGAGACCGTATCGAGTCCAATCACCAAAGCGGCGTTCGCTTCCTGGCTCATATTCGTCAGTGTTTTGTGAACCGAAGGTTCGTTCCATTTCTTCAGCGGAATTTCCGGTGCGATCGCCTGAAGTTGCTCGTTGGTTTTTCCGTTGCGATCTACCAGCGGCCAGCGGAACATCGTCTCCGGCCAGACTACCAGATCGGGCTGATGCCGGACAGCGGCGCCCATCAACACCAGATGTTTCAGGTAGATTGACCGCCACTGATTCTGATCGTGTTTGACTGACGTCGGGAAATTACCCTGAATCAGCGCGATACGGGGGCCATCTTTAAACTCAGCCTGCCCGCGACGCAGATAGCCATAGCCCAGTACCGACAGAAACAGGGCCAGACAGACCGCGGTCTGAACCAGCTGCTTGCGACCAATCTGATCCAGGTTCTGTTCTTCCGGTGTCAGATTGGTCGGAAAGAGTTGAAGCCGCTTCATCAGTGACATCGGCAGCAGATCGGTAAAACAGGCAGCCAGCATCACCACAACAAAGCTGACACCGTAGGCTCCCGTAATATCACTGATCTGAATCAGCTCGGTCCACCGGTATTGCGTATGGCCAATGTAGTACCAGGAGAACCCGGTCAACAGGTAAGCCCGCATGTATTCCAGACCCACCCACATCACGGGTGCGGCCAGTGGCAACGGAATACGGAACCGATGCACGGAAATGCGGCTCAGAAAGACGAAGGTCGGAAAGTACAATGCGAAGTAACACGCGAGTGCGATCCAGGCGATATACATACTGGGATCACCGAGTCGCATCCACTGCAGCGTGGGAACAGTAAACAGCAGTCCGCCAAAAAGGGTGGCGGTATACATCAATCTGGTTGCGCGGGGAATGCGAACCAATAACAGCAGCGGAATCAGGCAGACCCAGCCCAGCGGTCCGAAGTCAACGGGAGTGAAGCTGGCCCACATCAGCACCGCCGTCAATCCCGACAACGTCCAGGCTCCCCAGGTGGGAGCAGGCGAAGTCCGCGCGGTATTGATGATCCGCTGAATGTCCTGCCCCAGGGCATGATCGGGGGTGGATTCAGGTTGGGAGGATTGAGCATCAGACACGGACTGTGGTTCCATTTCAGGAAGGTCAGAGGGATTTGGTTCGGTAGAAATTGTGGTCGAGGTCATGAGTTCCATCCTTGGTTTTCGATCTCGCAGAGAAACGCTGACTGAGCGATTTCCTGAACGTGAAACGTCCTGTCCCACGGAAACCGGTCATTCTTCTTACGTCGCTTTAACGCTTCTCAATGGGGCCAATCCAGTCAGCGGTCCCCATTTTTATGTCTGATTCTGGTGTTTTTTACTGAAATCAGGCTTTCAGGAGTAGATCAATCAGGGGAGAAACTCACTCTACTACCATAAAAATGTGTCAATTAAGAACCCGCTCTGATACAGCTGATTGCCCGTAGAGAACAGCGCTACTGCATTTGCGGCCACTGTTGCATGCAAATCTGCAGAACCCATTGATTTCAAAGGAGTTACAGACGCAGCCCCCTCTGACCACTCGACGCGAGCGGGTTGATAAGTGGGGCGATCCCCTCGCGAGTGAAAGTCCGCCGTCAGCCGTGCTCTCAATGTCCGGGGCATCGGATGGGGATCTCCGAGGAACTGTCGCAACGCGGAGCGCACAAAAAGTTCGAAACAGACCATACTGCTCACCGGGTTCCCAGGCAAACCGAAAATGTAGCAGGGCGAACCAGTCTCACGCTCCAGAATCCCAAACCAGAGCGGCTTGCCCGGCTTCAGATTCACCTTGTGAAATACCTGTTTCACGCCGGCTGCTTCCAACTCCGAGGGGACCAGGTCCAGTTCCCCGGCAGAAACACCACCGGAGAGCAGCAGAAAGTCGCTCTCGAGACCTTCCCGGATTTTCTCGCGTAGATGGGTGCGTTCGTCGCGGGCGATTCCCAGTGGTACAGGTCGGGCATCGGCTTGCAGGATCTGGGAATGCAGCATGACTTCATTCGAATTACGAATCTGTCCCGCCTGGGGACGCTCTTCCGGGGGCACCAGCTCATCGCCGGTCGCCAGAATCGCTACCGATGGTCGCATGCGGACCGAAATCCGGGGACTGCCGGTCTCGGCCAACGCGCCGATCTCCTGGGCGCGAAGATACGCGCCCGCTTTGACCACGGTCGCCCCTGCCTCCAGCACCGAAGCCCGGTAAAGCATATTCTTACCCGGTTCGACGGGCGTCGTTTTAAGCCGCACCGTCTGCTCGGATTCGTTGATCTCACAATGTTCGATCTGAATCACAGCATCCGCACCTTCCGGCAACGGGGCGCCGGTCATGATCTGCGACGTCTGTCCCGCCTCCAGTGACCGACTCGGCACCGAACCGGCGTAGATGACTTCCTGAATCTGCAGGGTCCCGGTTCCGTCAGGCACGTCGCAACTGCGAACGGCAAAGCCATCCATCAGTGCCTTATCGAACGGGGGAATATTGACATCACTGACGGCATCTTCCGCCAGCACACCATGCGTGGCTTCAAACAATGAGCAACGTTGGGGAGTCGTGGGTCGGACTGTTTTGAGAATCTGATCGAATGCTTGCTGGACAGACAGCATCTGGAACGCCTCCCTCTCTGGATCAAACGCTGGTGAGTTCTTCCGCGGGCAACTGCAGGAAGTTTTTCAGTAGAGTGATTCCTTCGTGCGTCAGAAAACTTTCCGGATGGAACTGCACGCCATGGACCGCGAATTTCCGATGTCGGAGCCCCATGACCTCTTTTGGCTGTCCCTCTTCTTCGACCCAGGCACAAACTTCCAGCTCCTCAGGGCAGGTTTCCTCGGGAACAATCAGGCTGTGATAGCGGGTCGCCTGAAATGGGGAAGTCAGGTTCTGAAACACGCCTTTGCCGTCATGATATACCTCAGAGACTTTTCCGTGCATCAGGCGCTGAGCACGAACCACTTTCGCACCAAAGACTTCTGCGATGCACTGATGCCCCAGACAGACACCCAGGATGGGAACTTTCCCCGCGAAATGTGCAATGATCTCTTTCGAAAGACCTGCTTCACCCGGAGTACAGGGACCGGGAGAGATAATGATTTTCTCAGGGGCTAACCGCTCGATCTCCTCAATCGAAGTCTGATCGTTGCGGGCCACTTCAATCTGAAGTGTCGGATCAATTTCCCCAAACCGTTGAACAAGGTTATAGGTAAAGGAATCATAGTTATCGAGAACGAAAATCACGTGTCACCCTGCAGCAGATCAAGTTAAGTAATGTGTATTGGGAATAACAAATCATAGACAACAGACGGCCGAAAAGCGACTGGCCTGGAGTAATTCCTATCCTTCACGGCCGATCTGGAGCCGCGAATTCCGACTGACCGTCACACGTACATCCATCGGCAAATCAACCAGCGGCGCCTGTCCTCTCTGACTGATAAGACAACGTATTAACTGGTTTGTTCTTAAGAATATTGGTGTTGACCAGAAATGGCAATAATTGTTATGAATCCCTGCCTTTCCGGAAGGATCCGGATCACAAATGCTTAAATGTACACATTTCGCTCGCATTAAACCGGCGGAAACCTGTAAATACAGGGGTTAAGGTTGGACTCCAGGCCGATATCAAACTGGTTGAAACGCTTTACCATCTCACGGCGGCAGCTGTTCTGGATGGTTGTCTTTCTACCTATATTCTGCGCGATCTACTATCTGGCGTTCTGGCTGCGCTATGAAGGCTCTCTCAACGTCGATGGCGTACTGGGAGAAAACGGCTTTCGCATGTTTCGCGCAACGGTCCTCTGGGCCGTTGGTCTGAAGACGATCACCTTCTGGGGGAGCGGCGTCTATAAAATCCGCAGTCGCTACATCACCACCCGCGATGTGGTCAACCTGGCCAAAGCAGTCACCATCAGCTCAATCGGGCTGGCTCTGATCGATTACCTCTTCTTTCCCAAGATCATGCTTCCTCGTTCTGTCTTTCTGATTGACTGGGGCTCCACGATCCTCGTGGTCTGTGGAATCTGTGCCGGAATTCGCATGGTTCGTGACAGTGGCCGCAAGTTTCGCCAGCAGGGAAATTGCAAACCAACATTCATTATCGGTGCCAATGAAGCCGGCGCCGCGCTCTTGCGGATGATCGAACGCGATAAAAATTCCTGCCTGCGAGTCGTGGGTTTTCTGGACGACTATTCCAGCCGGATCGGTACCCGCATCAACGGGGTTCCGGTGCTCGGTTCGCTCGCCCAGATGTGCGTCCTCGCAGAAGACTACGGCGTCTCGGAAGTGCTGCTTCCGGCCGATGAGATTCCGGGCAAGACGGTCCGCCAGTTAATGGAAGCCGGCAACTCGGCCGACATCTCGGTACAGGTACTCCCCAGTTATCAGCAGTTGCTCTCGGGTAAAGTGGAGATGAAACCACGGCCCGTCTGTATTGAAGACCTGCTGGGACGTGAGCCCGTACAGCTCGACATGCAGAACATTCGCGACTGGATGGATGACCGCGTACTCATGGTCACCGGCAGTGCCGGCAGCATCGGTTCGGAAATCTGTCGTCAACTCCTGCAGTTCTCTCCCCGACGACTGATCCTGGTCGACCGGTCCGAGAACAGCCAGTTCTACCTCGAACGGGAACTGATCAAACTGGGATACGCGGGTCGCTTCGACGTCGTGATTGCCGACATCAACGATTCCAAACGCATTCGCGCCGTTATGCGGGAATACCAGCCGGACATTCTGTTCCACGCCGCTGCTTACAAACACGTCCCCCTGATGGAGGGCAACCCTGGCGAAGCGGTCAAGAACATCGCGCTGGCTACCAAACACCTCGCCGACCTGGCAGAAGAATTCAACGTCGGCTCGTTCGTGATGATCTCCTCGGACAAAGCCGTCAACCCGACCAACGTCATGGGCGCCAACAAGCGGATTGCCGAGTTGTACGTGCAGTCGCTCGCCGCTCATTCCCGCTGTCACTTTGTGACGGTTCGCTTCGGCAACGTTCTGGGTTCCGCCGGTAGTGTGGTGCCAATCTTCACACAGCAGATCCAGAACGGCGGCCCGGTCACGGTTACCGACGAACGGATGCAACGTTACTTCATGACGATCCCCGAAGCCTCGCAGCTGGTGATTCAAGCTGGTGCGATGGGGCGGGGCGGGGAAATCTTCGTGCTCGATATGGGTGAACCCGTGCGGATCGTTGATCTCGCAACCGACCTGGTTCAACTCTCCGGTCTCAAGGTGGGTGAAGATATCGAAATCCAGTTCACCGGTCTGCGGCCCGGCGAGAAGCTCTATGAAGAACTGCACGTTGACGGCGAAAAACATCTGCCGACCCGGCATCCCAAAATCATGGTCGCCGAAAAGGTCTCGGTCAGCGAACAGTTCATCCATGACTCCTTCGCGCGACTGGAAGCCATCACCGAACAACCTTCTCCAGTGATTCTCGCAGAAATTCAGCGGATCCTTCCCGAATTTCAGTCCAGCATTTCTCAACCTGCAGAGACACCTCTCCGCCGCGCTGCTTAAAGTCGGACTGTGATCCACTGCAGCTGCGATCAGCCGCTGATTCCCCGCAGTACCTTTTCATCCCTGCCTGAATCTGTTACTTAATAGTAATACAGAGAGTCGTTTTATGGGCCCGTTTCTTACACCATGAAAACGCAGGTAGATTATGAACAAGGCGCTACGGTTTCTGATCTCGTCTTCACTGTTGCTGCTCTTCGCACCACTTCTCAGTGGCTGTAATGACAGCTCCGCTCCTGGAACTGGTTCCGACCCCGCGCAGGCAGAGGGCAACACTGCCCCTCCGGGTCGACTGTTTGGTGCTTCCTTTCAGACATTGAATAATCCCTTCTTCGTCGATCTGGGCAATGGACTGCAGAAAGAACTCGCCGCGCACGGCGATGAACTGATCATCCTCGACGCGCAGTTCAATTCACTGAAACAGAAAAACGATCTCTCCGATCTGATTCTCAAAGACGTCGCCGGCATCTTTGTCAATCCGGTCAACTGGGAAGGCCTCAAAGGGTCTCTACTGGAAGCACAGCGTAAAAACGTGCCCATCATCATCGTCGATGCTCCGGTCAAGGAATCAGACGAAGAACTGATTGTCTGCACCGTCGCTTCCGATAATGTCCGCGCGGGACAACTCGCTGCCGAGGCCCTGGCCAAAGTGAACCCCAAAGCGAAATTGGTCGTATTGCACCTCTCGGTCAATAAAGCCTGTATCGACCGGGTCGCCGGTTTTAAAGAGACGCTGCAGAAATATCCGGACATGGAAATCCTCGACGTTCAGGAAGCCAAAGGGACGACCGAAGGAGCCCGCCCCGTGATGCGTGACCTCATCGGCCGCTATCCCGATCTGAACGCAGTCTTCGCCATCAATGATCCCAATGCCCTGGGTGTGATATCGGCTCTCGATTCGGCTAACAAACTGGACGACGTGACCATCGTCACCGTCGATGGTTCGCAGGCGGGGATCAAAGCGATCCAGGCCGGAAAGCTGCATTCGACTTCGGCTCAGTTCCCCAAGGAGATCGGTAAGATCGCAGCGGAGAAAATGCTCGCGCATCTGAATGGGGAACCGGTTGAAAAAGACGTGAAAGTCCGCGTCGAACTGATCACAACCGAAAATGCGGAGCAGCACCTGGAGGCAGACTGACAGATGCCTGCCACCTTAGCGCCTCTGCTACGACTGGAAGGCATCACCAAGCACTTCGGGAACGTCACCGCCCTGGATCAGGTCAATCTGGAGATTCAGGCAGGCGAAATCCATACGTTGCTGGGTGAGAATGGCGCCGGTAAAAGTACGCTGATCAAGATTCTGGGAGGCATCTACCAGCCCGATGCAGGCACACTCTGGTCGGAAGACGAACCGATTACACTGCCCAACGTCTCAGCCGCCGACCGTTATCAGATTCGACTGATTCACCAGGAACTTTCACTCGCCCCCAATCTCACCGTGGCGGAAAACATTTTCCTCGGCCGCGAACCCAGCACCCTAGGCTGGCTGCGAAAACGGGAAATGAACCGCCAGGCACAAGCATTGATTCTGCAGCTCGGACTCACCGAACTCCGCGACGTGACTGCAACCGTCTCGACACTCAGCACCGCTCACCAGCAACTGGTGGAGATCGCGCGGGCTCTGTCTCAGGAAGCACGCGTACTGGTACTCGACGAACCGACGTCGTCCCTCTCCGAACTGGAAGTGGAGGCACTGTTCCAGACACTCCGTCGCCTGCGCGCACAGGGGGTCGGCATCGTCTATATTTCACATCGCATGGAAGAGATCATGCGACTTTCTGATCGCATCACCGTTCTGCGGGATGGAAAGACGGTCGGCACTGCTCCCGCCAGTGAGGTCAATCCCCAGACACTGATCCGCTGGATGGTCGGTCGAGATATCAAGGACCACTTTCCGCGGCCCTCTCATCGTCCTGGCGCGGTCGCATTGAGCGTGAGTGATTTGAGTAACGCGAACGTGGCAGACGTTTCATTCGAAGTCCGTTACGGCGAAGTTCTGGGGCTGGCGGGGCTGGTGGGCGCCGGACGCACCGAACTCGCCCGGGCTCTGTTCGGCATCGACCGAATCGACAAGGGCACAATTCAGATCGACGGAAAGCCGGTCCGGATCCGCAGTCCCCGTGATGCTCTCAGACAGGGGTTGGTACTGGTTCCTGAAGACCGCAAACAACAGGGATTGATCGTCGAGCAGAGTGTGGCTTTCAATATCACGCTCCCCTGGCTGAAAGAATGGATTCGCGGCTGCGCCTTTCATTACAAGACTCGCGATAAAATGGTCGAACGGACCATTTCACGGTTCGGCGTCAGGCTCTCCGATGCCGAACAACCGGTCCGCGATCTCTCGGGAGGTAATCAACAGAAAGTGCTCGTGGGTCGCTGGATGGAACATCCACCGAAAATCCTGATCCTCGACGAACCGACGCGCGGCATTGATGTTGGCGCGCGGGAAGACCTGTATCGAATTATCGGAGAGCTGGTCAGTCAGGGAATGGCATTGATCCTGATCTCTTCGGACCTGGATGAAGTCATGAATATCTCACACCAGATCGGCACCTTCCGCGCAGGCCGCCTGACAGGCATCTCACCGGCAGAGTCGGTCACCGCGGAAGAAGTCATGCATCAATTAACGGGAGGTAGCAGCGCGTGAAAGTCGTGAAACAAATGGTTCCCCTGCTGGCAGCCATCATTATCCTCCTGCTGCTGTTCCGCATCTGGGTTCCCAGCTTCCTGACACCGGAAAACATGTTGAACCTGACTCAACAGATCTCCGTCAACACGATCCTCGCCTTAGGCATGACGCTGGTTATCCTCGTTGGCGGCATCGATCTGTCAGTCGGCGCGATGGTGGCTCTCGTCGGCACGACCACCGTCTACTGTCTCACCGCACTCTCGGGTGACACCCAAGATCCGTTCATGTTACTGACAGCCATCCTCGCAGGATTGGGGGTCGCTTCTCTGTTTGGAGTCTTTCATGGAATCGCGGCTGCGAAAACCGCCATGCCGCCATTTATCATCACACTGGCTTCCATGCTCATCGCCCGCGGATGCGCGCTGCGTTTCAACGGCGGATTACCGATGCCCATCAAAGACGAACAGACCTGGTTCCTCGCGATTGGCAACGGGCGACTGTTCGATGTCGTACCGTATCCCGTGGTGATTATGCTCTCACTGTTTTTATTGATGGCCCTGCTGCTGCATCGGACCCGTTTCGGTCAGCATGTCTATGCACTGGGCGGAAATCGGGAAGCGGCTCTCTACACAGGAATACCTATTGTGCGGGTAGAAATCACTGTATATCTACTCTGTTCCCTGATGGCGGGCGTCGCGGGCATGATTCATACTTCTCAACTTTATTCGGCGGAACCCGGTTCAGGGGAAATGTTTGAGTTAACAGCAATTGCCGCAGTTGTGGTCGGAGGCACAAGTTTTACTGGCGGACGGGGTACCATGTTTGGTACAATGTTAGGGGCCGTTATTATCGGGATACTCGATAAAGGCCTGAATCAGGCAGGAGTCCATTACTCTCTGCAGTACATCGTGAAGGGCGCAGTGATATTGGTTGCCGTCTACCTTGATGTCAGACGAAACCGATAATCAGACAGCACTGTGCCGATTGCAGCGATTGCGCAAGAGAATGAGCCTGCAAAAAGTTTGTCATTTTCCTGACGGACACGAAGTCGTGAGCTAGACTTCCTGTGTACGTATGGGCTGTTTATGTCCACGTACCGGTTGATCTTGTTAAGCCCCTCGTAAAGAGACCGACTCATGACTTCTGAAAAACCTCGCTATATCCGTCGTTATATCATCACTGTCATTGTCCTGGTTCTGGTTGCGCCCTTTCTGATTTATGGTGCGCATCAGAGCGTCGAAAGCATGAGTATCGCCCCTGAAAAGTGGGCGCCACCTTACATGCAGTCACGCAAAAACTATGACCGGTTCATGAAAGACTTCGAAAGCAACGACCTGATTCTGATCAGCTGGCCCGGCTGTACCGTCGATGATCCCCGGCTGACCGAATTCGAAAAGCGAATCGAAGGTCCCGGCAAGACCGACTTCGGTGAAACCCACGAGGAGATCTTTGATCGAATTGTCACCGGTGCGGGAACCGTCGACTCATTAACGGCTCCCCCGCTCAAGTTGCCCCGCGACGAAGCGCTGGAACGACTACAGGGGGTTCTGGTCGGTAAAAACCTGAAAGACAGTTGTGCGGTGATTATTCTCACCTACCGTGGCAACGAATTACGAACACAAGCCATCGATCATGTATTGAAAGTCGCGCAAGATGTCTGCGGACTGCCGCGCGAAGAATTTTATCTCACTGGACCTCCCGTAGACGGCGTCGCCATCGACCGTGCCAGTATTCACAGTGTGAATGTCTTCGGCGCATTGTCTGCCATCCTCGCAACCCTGTTATGCTGGTTCTGTATCCGCTCCTGGATGCTCACCGGAACCATCCTGCTGGCAGGTCTGTTCGGGCAGGGGCTGGTCCTCTCTATGGTCTACTACTCGGGCGCATCACTGGATGCCGTCCTGATTGTGACACCTTCACTGGTATTTGTCCTTACAATTTCCGCCGGCGTGCACCTGGTCAACTATTACTACGACGAACTCTGTACGACACAGGCGAAAACGAAAACAGAAGCAGAAGAAGCCGTCCGACGCAGTTTTGCACAAGGCTGGTTGCCCTGTCTGCTCGCTGCCATCACCACTGCCATCGGCCTGGGATCCTTGATGGTCAGCCAGATCTCGCCCATTGCCCTGTTTGGCATGATCGCCTCCATCGGTCTGTTGGTCACACTGGGGGTATTGTTACTGATTCTCCCCGGAGCCATGCAACTCTGGCCACCGCAGCGGATTCTGAAAGCCAACCAGGCAGAACACCCCGCTCATATGCCACGAACAATAACCCGTCTGTCCCGCTTCCTGAACGGTTTCACTCACTGGCTGCAGCGGTATTCGCTGCCCGTCTTCCTGACATCATTGATGCTGATGACCGTCTCCGCTTATGGTCTGGTATATACCCGCTCTTCCGTCGATATTCCGTCCCTGTTCCCACCCGGTAGTCAGGTTCTGAAAGATTATCGCTTCAATGAAGATCGCATGGGACCGCTGATTCCCGTTGAAGTCGTTATCCAGTTTGATAAAGACTGCAAGAAGACCTTCCTGCAGCGTCTGCGAATTATTGACGACATTGAGAAGACGATTAAAAACATCGACGGTTATACCGGCACCATGTCGGCAGCGACCTTCGGACCCAATCCGGTCGAACACAACGGTTTTGAATCGATTTTCCGCAAGGTCGTCACCAATAAGAAACTCAAAGAAAACCGTGAAGCCATTCTGGAATCCGTTTACCTCTCTGATGAGGATGGTGAGGAATCATGGCGGATCAGCGCCCGCGTACCTGCTCTCGCACAGGTCGATTACGGGGCCGCACTCAATAAACTGAAATCCACGCTCCAGCCGGAACTGGAAAAATATCGCGAACAGGACGTGCACCTCACCGCGTACTACACGGGGATCATGCCGCTGATTCATACCGTTCAGCAGCTGATTATGCAGGACCTGACCTGGAGCTTCATGACCGCCTTTGGTCTGGTCGCGCTGGTGATTGTCATCGTCCAGAGAAACCTGTGGACGGGTCTGCTCAGCATGTTGCCGAACGTCTTCCCCATCGTGGTCGTCTTCGGCATCATGGGCTGGATGGATATCCCGCTCGACATCGGTTCGATTATGACCGCCAGTGTCGCACTGGGGATCGCCATCGATGACACGCTGCACTTCCTCTCCTGGTTCCGCCGGGAGAAACAGCTGGATCGCAGCTGTGAAGAAGCGGTTCACGCCGCCCTGAAACATTGTGGACGAGCCATGATTCACACCACCATGATCTGTGGTCTGGGTCTGCTGGTCTTCGGCTTCAGCAGCTTCATTCCGACGCAACGCTTCGCCTGGATGATGCTGACCCTGCTGACCACAGCGTTGATCGGCGACCTGTTATTCCTGCCGGCCATGCTCATGCAGCCCTTTGCCCGGCATCTGCAGTTTGCGAAAGCAGGATTGCCCGAGACGATTGGACTCACTCACTCCAAACTCTCTACAGAATAAGCTCAGCTGACACGGGTCAGTGTGCGTTCAAGTTCGCATGCTGACCCATCTGCTGCAGCATCTGACGCCGTGCATTGATCCGGTTCACCAGTTCGACGCGCTGGCGTTCGTGGCGTTTCTCGACCCGCTGTTGTGCCTGATAGAAATAACGGACTGCTGACTGCAGATTCCGTCCGGAACGCTGATAGTCGGTCCGCAGGGCTGCTGCCTGCTCGGCTCCCAGTCCGCTGGTCAGGATCTCATCTTCGAGTGAAAGGAAGACCCGTGCACTGCCGGGATCGCCCTGACGTGCTGCACGACCGGTCAATTGACGATCGATGCGCGAAGATTCGTGCAACTCCGCACAGATCACATGCAGCCCCCCCTGTGCAACGACATCGTCGCCGAGCAGAATATCGGTTCCCCGGCCCGCCATATTCGTAGCGACCGTAATCTTACCCGACTGTCCTGCCCGTTCGATGATGGTCGCTTCGTTCTCGTGATTTAATGCATGCAGAACTTCATGCTCCAGACCGGCTGCTGCCAGGCGTTCGGAGAGCTGTTTTGAAAGATTGACTGACCGCGTACCAATCAACACCGGTCGTCCCTGTGCGTGCAGCGCTGCGGTCTCTTCGACAATCGCGGTCCATTTTTCCTCTGCCGTCAGAAAGACTCTCTCCGGGAGTTGTTCGCGGCGGCCGGGGCGATTGGTAGGAATCGTGATCACGGGAGTGCCAAACACTTTCTTGAATTCACTCCGTGCGGAAGCAGCCGTCCCCGTCATGCCTGCCATGCGGGTGTAGCGGGCAAACAGTTCCTGGACCGTGGTCTGGGCACCGACTCTGGTGGGTGAGGTAATCTCGACCCCCTCCCTGGCTTCAATCGCCTGGTGAATGCCGTTCTGCCACATCCGACCTTCCGAAATTCGTCCCGTGAATTCATCGACAATAGCGACTTTTCCTTCCCGCACGACATAGTCTCTGCCGTTCTGAAAGTAGCTCTGAACTTTGAGGGCCCGTTCGGATGAAAGATAAGCTGTTCCCGGATCGAGCGAACGAGGTGCTTCCGGCTGGAGCAGCAGTTCTCGTATCACCCGCCGTCCCGCTTGAGTGAGTTCCATACCCTTTTGCGGACCATGGTCGAGATAATGTTCGCTTTCGGCAAGCCGGGCAACCGCGGTTGCACTCCACTGGCAGACCTCTGACAGCGAGGCCTCCAGCGCATCAGCCTGTCCGATGATCAGCGGCGTTCGGGCTTCATCAATCAGGATGCTGTCCGCTTCGTCAATCAGTACCATGTAGGGAGACCGCGGATTGAGCAGCCCCTGATCTTCGCCTGTCTGTTCCTGTCCAAACAATTGTTGACGACGCGGGTTCGTGGATGTTTTGAGTTCTGGTGAATTGAGCAGGTCCCGCAGGTAATCAAAGCCGAATTCCCGTGCGGTGCCGTAGGTGATATCGCATTCATAGGCAGCGCGACGTTCGCTCATGGAGGAAGCTGCCGTGACCGTTCCGACGGTCATCCCCAGCGAATGATAAACGGGGCTCAGCCAGCGGGCATCGCGTTCAGCCAGATAGTCGTTCGCCGTCGCAATGTGCATTCCCAGTTCGGGCAGGGCGTTCAAACAGAGCGTCAACGCCGCAGTCAGCGTCTTGCCCTCACCGGTCTGCATTTCTGCAATCGCCCCCTCATGCATGGCGATCGCGCCGAGGTACTGCACCGGGTAGGGAGTCATTCCCAGGTGCCGCTGCATCTGTTCGCTGATGACCGCAAACGCTTCCGGTAGCAGGTCCGTCAGTGACTCTCCACTCTGCACACGATAACGCAGTGCGTTCCACTCGTCGAACAGTTCCGTTTCGGAACGGCTCGCGTATTCAGCCTGGAGCGACTGAATCTGCTCCACCAGGGCCCACCAGCGCGCGGGTACTTCGGTCCCCCCGCTGGGGAGCATGCCGCGAAACCGATCTGTGAGCGAGCTGATGATATTCACCACGTTGAATCCCGAATCCCTGTCCAGAGTAATAAACGATGGAACCGCTACATTCTAACCGACCAGCAGGGCCGATTCGATCCTTTTTACCGGCCTCGTCTCTTCGTACGAGTAAGCCAGGTCGATTGTTGACTTTGGGCAACGTTTCCTGGAAACGTCTGTCGCTTTCAATCAACATCACAGGCCTCAAATGCCTGTTTTCAGCTGATTTAGGACGCGAAGAATAAGAAACGCGAATCGCATGCCAGCGGCGGGCAGGGGGGAGCGGAAAAGCAACACGGCTCAAACGCCGGTCCGCAGTGCGCGCAGGGGGAGCCGGAAGGGATCAATCAGAGAGCATCGCTCAGAGCAGTTTTTTCTGCCGGGGACTGGATTTGCCCTTCGACTTGCTCCGCGGCGCAGGGGCGTCGGTCTCGCGCTCTGCGAGCCGTTTTCCGTTCTTGGTGGAAGGCGCACTGGTCAACGGATTTTCCTGACCATCCAGGGGCTGACCGACTTCGATGTCCGCCAGTCGCTGCTGTGCGCGGGCACCGTATTCCGCAGAGAGTTCAAAGCCGAGATACTGGCGATTCAGTTTTTTGGCAACCGCCAGCGTGGTGCCGCTCCCCGTAAAGGGATCGAGAACGACCTCTTCCGGATTAGAACAGGCCCGGATAATTCGTCCCAGCAGCTGCTCGGGCATCTGGCACCCGTGCCAGCCCTGGCGTTCTTTAAACGTACCGTTGATGCGGGGGAAGTACCATGTATCTTCATCCGCCTGGAAGCTCTCGGGAATGTCCTGGGGACGCAGGATCCAGGTATCGTCGGGGAGACGTCCTTTGGGATTCGCGCGTTTGTCGCCGTAGACCAGCTGTCGGGCAGAGGGAACGCGGATTGCCGGATCGTCGGCGTTGAACGTGAACTGCTTCGGATCTTTGACCATATGAAACAGGTGGGCGTGCGAACGGCTGAACTTGTTCTTGCAGTTCACACCGAAGGTGTAATACCAGATGACCCAGCTGCGACAGGTCAGCCCCAGCGTCCGCTGCATCATGACTTTCAACTCTGCCGCGTATTCATCGCCGATGGCCAGCCAGAAGGTTCCATCCGGCTTGAGCAGCCGTACCACTTCCTTGAGCCAGTTCTCACACCAGTCGAGATACTGTTCGCTCTCCAGGCGGTCTTCGTACTCATCGTATTCATAACCGATATTGAACGGCGGATCGGCGAAAGCCAGATCAACGCATGCGTCGGGCAGTGCCTGCATCCCGGCGATGCAATCCTGAATCTGTATCTGATTGAAACTGGTCATAAGCGTGGCTGTGTCGGCTGCGGGAAGAGTGTTATTTATTTCTGCGAATGCGTTTATAGCGCACATTACAGCCGATGGCAATCGTTTCGGTCGTTTCCGGCTGTTTTCCCTGCAAAGCCGCCTCGATTGCCTGTTGAACGTAATTCTGTTTGACCTTGCTGGCATCGGTCGAATCATCCATGGCGCCCATGTAGACCACCTTGCGGTCTTTGTTGAGTACAAAAAACTCCGGGGTACGCGTAGCGCCGAAAGCCTGACCAATCTGCTGTGACTTGTCAAACAGGTAAGGGAACACGAAGCCCTCCTTCTGAGCCCGTTCTTTCATCTTCTCCGGGCTGTCAGCGGGAATCAGATTAACGTTCACGGCGATGACTCCCACCCTGGAATCTTTCCCCTGATACTTCTCTGCCAGCTGATTGAGGCGTGTTTCATAATCGACGGCGTAAGGGCAGCTGTTACAGGTAAACGCAATGACGAGCACATCCTTATCTTTGAAGGAATCGCTGGCATACGATTTCCCATCGGTCGCCGGGAGCTTCTCCCAGGTCGGGGCCTGATCGCCTACATCCAGAACCGGATTATACTTTCCCGCCTGAACGGGTACCGTCAGGCAAACCAGGCTGCAGACAGCCAGAGCGAGCAGTGTTCTGATTCGATATGAAGTCGGCATGATAATCAGACCTTCTTTTTAAACTGATGATTCGAGACAGCGCGTTTACCAGGGAACGTCATACTTGACGCGCTGGGCGAGTTCTTTTAACTGCTCCGCATGATCTTTGTGAACCGAAATCCCTTCCTGCAGTGCGTGTTGTGTCTGTTCCCATTCAAGTTCGCCCGGCAGTCGCACCGGATCCTCTGTCCGCACGGGCGTCAGTTGATGCAGGGCCTCTGTCGCAGACGCCAGTTCGGCATGGAAGCGATCTTCTTCCACGAACTGTTTCAGATCGATCACATAGAAGAAATGTTCGGAACCCTCAATCTCCGGTGCTTTGGTCTTGTTGATCGGCATCTTGCCTCCCGTCAGCGCGCCGGTCAGAATGGAACTGATCAAAGCCAGTCCGTAACCGCGGGGTCCCGAGGCGGGAAGCAGTGTTTTCACAGCGGCAGCGTCAGTGGTTTCATTCCCTTCACTGTCCAGACCGTAACCAGCGGGGACGGGTAGGCCGTACATGGCCTGCGTTTCCAGTTTACCCCAGGAGGTCTTGGCACACGCCATATCCAGAACGAAGGGAGCGCCTTGCGGATTGGGCACCCCCCAGGCGATTGCATTATTGGCTGTGCCTGGCTGCGTACTTCCATGAGCGGCGACAGTCGCCCGGCCCGTGTTCGTTGTGCAGTACGCAATCATGCCGGCCTTCACCGCCATCATTACATAGACGGCGGCAGCTCCGAAGTGGTGACTGTTATAGACCGTCACGGTTCCCGTACCGACTTCGCCTGCTTTTTTAATCGCGAGTTCCATGGCGCGAGTCGCAGCGACGTGTCCCATCGCTTTGCTGCCATCCATCACGGCAATGGCGGGGGTCTCTTTGACGGTCAGGATCTGTGCGCGGGGATCGATGTCGCCCATGTCCATCGCGTCCAGGTAACGTTCTGCAGTGCGGCTCCCATGCGAGTGGATGCCCCGCAGGTCCGCTTCGATTAAGCGATCGGCGGCAATCTCCGCCTCCACCTGAAACATGCCCATCCGCACAAACAGCTTGACCAGTAATTCCTTCAGGGGTTCCAGCGGAAGCAGAACTTCCTGGGATCGATCCTGAGCCGGGGCAAAATGATCCGAAGGCATAATTGTGACTCTCAATTCGGGGCGTGGGTTAGCCACATCTGATTGCTGTTCCGAGCAGTCATCAGATGAAACATCTACCAGATTAACGCCAAACCGGGCCGGATACGACTCTCTCAGGCCTTCCCGCGAAAATCTTTTCCCGATTCTAACTGATTCAGCAAGTCGTTCAGCCTGAACAGCTTAAACTAATTACCAGCAGACGGAGCCGAAAGATCGACGCGGATAATTTCCTTATCATTCCGGGCAAACACGCTTTTCAGTGCGAAAGCCGGATGCGACCAGATTGTCATCCGCCGCTGGACGCGACGGGTCGGTTCAATCAGCTTCGCCCGGCTTAACTCTTCGTACCCTTTCGGCGACAGTTTCGCGATGATCAGGTCACCTTGTTCGTTGTGCAGAAAATAACGATCTTCGTGCGGAATGATGAAGGCATTCCACCAGCGACCCTTACCGGTCGCAGCTAATGTTTCCCATAACCGCTGGCCATTGCTCGCATCCAGACCACGGAGTTCTCCGTAGCTGCCTACGCCGTAGATGTTCTTCCCGTCGAAGACCGGCGTCATCATGATCGGATGCAAACCGTCGGTATTGATCTCGCTGTCGCTCTTCCCGGCCCAGACGATTTTGGCTGTGCTGCCATCGTCGGAGACTTCGATCATCCGCGGCCCGTTATAAAAACTGGCCACGAATAACCGGTTTCCCACTTTGCGGGGTGTCGCGATCGTCAGTCCGTACTTTACACCGTAGGGAACCTGCCAGATCACCTTGCCGGTTTCCGGCTCAAGGGCTGAGACCGCCGTCGGATGCCAGACGATCAATTCCCGCTTTCCCCCAAACTCAAAGATGACCGGCGGTGCATAACCAACGGCCGGGTCATTGAGCGATCGCCAGAGTTCTTTGCCTGTCTTTTTATCAAAGCTGACCACCAGCGCATTCTGTTGGCCGCCGACCAGCGTAATCAGCTGATCGCCGTCTACCAGGGGAGAGGCCACCATACCCCAGTTGGGAAGCTTCGTGCCGTAGTCTGCTACGAAGTTTTTGCTCCAGAGCACTTTCCCCGTTTTGGCATCGAAGCAGAAGAAGTGCCCCTGGGCCCCCAGGGTATAAACGCGACCGTCATTGATGACGGGAGTGGAACGGGGACCGGCGGGATAGCTGACGGTGTATTCGGCCGGGTATTCGTAGCCCCAGATCAGTTTTCCCGTCACTGCATCCAGACAGTGCACGCGTTCGAAGCCGACCCGTTGTTTATAAATTCGATCGGTCACGAAGACACACCAGCGGGAATCGACTTCCGCGACCGCGGGCCCGGAGTAACCTTCACCAATGGGAGTCGACCAGACCCGGGGCAACTGGCCTTTGGTTGGCAATTCTTTGACAATCCCTTTTTCGCGCCAGACCAGGTCGTGCTGCGGTCCTCCCCATTGGGGCCAGTCATCACTGAAACCGGTTTGAGGCAGCAGGGTCGTCCAGAGTAACATCAGCGCGAGCGACAGTTTCGGATACATCAGAGCCTCACAGGTTTCGGGGTTCAGCGTTATTTCACTTCGTGAACCAGCAGCATGTCATGCCCCAGCGAACTCCAGTCGGTGCCGGAGATCAGGACGATCTGACTGCCTGATGACAGAAAGCCATGCTTCTTTCCATAGTTCACGATGTACTTCAGAATTTTCTGAGGTGACTTGTCGACCACGTCGGTCAGGAGTGAAGTCACTCCCCAGTAGAGTGTCATCCGGCGAGCCGTTGCCGGGCGATCGGTGAGCGCCACGGTAGGTACCGTCCGCCGCTGTTTGGACAGAGCCATCGCGGTTTTGCCTTCGTGGGTACAGGTTACCATCAGGTCTGCATCCAGCTTCTCTGCCGTCATCCCGGCTCCGAGGGTAACCGCTTCGGTCACTTCGCGGGCATACAGGCGACGGTTACTGGTGGTCTCTTCCGAATGCAGATTCGATGAGAGAATCCGCGCTGCTTCACGGACAATGCGGCTCATCATTTCGACGGCCGCCAGCGGACTGACGCCGACCGCTGTCTCACCGGACAGCATGACCGCGTCGCTGCCGTCCAGTACTGCGTTCGCGACATCGCTGGCCTCGGCGCGGGTCGGAAATGTGTTGAACTGCATGCTGTCCAGCATCTGCGTCGCGGTGATTACCGGGACACGATACTGGTTGCAGAGATGGATGATCCGCTTCTGAATGATGGGCACCCGTTCGATGTCGACTTCGACGCCGAGGTCCCCGCGGGCCACCATAACTGCATCGGTCAGTTTGAGAATCTGTTCGATATCGCTGACTGCTTCGATTTTTTCAATCTTGGCGACAACGTGCGGCGCCTCAATCGGATTCAGTTTTTCGATCTCGTCGTAGAGCTGTTTGATGTCATCCGCGGAACGCACGAAACTGAGCCCGATATAATCGAGTCCATGCTGCACAGCCCAGGCGAGGTCTTCCAGATCTTTCTCCGTAAGACAGGGAGTGCTGAGCTGGACGCCGGGCAGGTTGACTCCCTGCTTACTCCGAATGACGCCTTCCCGCTCGACCACACACTCGACGTACTCATTATCTTCCGATTTCTCGGTGACCCGCATGGCGACCATTCCGTCTGCCAGCAGTACCGGATCGCCGACCCGCAGATCGCTGATCAGCGATTCGTAGGTGCAGGTCAGTTCCTGGGGATTGTCGGTCTCTATTCCCTGAATGAACCGAAACTGCATGTCCTGCCGACAGTTGATTTCGTCACCAGGTAAGACTCCCAGCCGAATTTTGGGGCCGGATAGATCGCCCAGAATTCCGATGGGGCGGGCCATCTCTTCGGACAGCTCATGGATATTCGTAACAATTTCGGCCAGCCATTCATGCTTGCCGTGCGCGAAGTTCAACCGAAACAGATCCACGCCCGCGATGATCAGCTTCTGCAGCATTTCGCGCGAACAGGAAGCGGGACCAACGGTAGCGATGATCTTGGTTTTTACGAGTGGATGTTCCTGGTATTGGGCCGCGTTCATCATGAACCTTTAGCGTGAATCTATTTTAAGCAAATCATTCGCTGCGCTTTGATTTGCTGGAGCAGAAGTTTTTCAGTTGCCGGATTCGGTTTTAAACCATTTCTGATTTACCTGGCGGACTGCTTCTCCGGAAGCGGCAACCTTGAACTTGCCTTTGAGGCTGACCGTCGTCGGTCGGATACAGGTTTGATCGTTACAGGCCTGGTATTTGATATTCAGTTCAAGTGCTTCCTCTTTCCCGGCTGCAGAGGCAGGAATTTCCAGCGTTCCCCGAATGATGGCCTGCTTTTCGTAGACCAGCAGCGGTTCGTCGAAGCCTGCCACTTCAAATTTATGACCAGCCGGATATTTGATGTCGGTCAGTTTGATGTTCTGGGCCGACTTGATGCTGAAGGTCGTTGGTACAAGGAAATCAGGGCTGGATGGATTCTGATTGATGTGCCAGCCATCCTCGATGGTCAGCACAATCGCCACCTTGCACTTCTTGCCAGCGGGCAGTTTGTCGACCGAGAGGTAAGCATTGGCTTTCACCAGTTTTTTCTGTTGTCCGGTCTGTCCCAGTCCGGCTGCAGCCAGCAGTTCGAGTCCCGGATTGACCGAGACCAGCTGATCCGGTGCTTCTACCAGCTCTACGAATCCGCCTGTTGAAAGGGAGACTGCGGACTGCTTCTGATCAGCGGGTGTCTGCAGATATTCTCCTACCGCCTGAACGAGCTGGGCACAGCGATTCGGGTAGCGTTTAATCACTCGCCCAAACAGCTGCAGTGTCTCATCGGCGTGTTGGCGATAGCGGGCCTCCCCTGTCAACTCGGAAAGCTGAATCAGATTACGGGCACTGATGCTGTTACCGGAAGGGATTGCAGCGTCGTACGCGTTTTTCGTACGGGCAATCAATTGCTCATGGTCGTGGGTGGTGAAGAAGAAGCCGTGCTCTTTCTGATCCCAGAAGAGGGTGATCTGCAAATCGGTCAGTTTGCGGGCTTCGTCCAGCCACTGCTGTTTGCCGGTTGCCTGGTGCAATGCCAGCAGTCCCTGTGTGAAAAATGCATAATCATCCAGGTAAGCGTTGAGATGGGCTTCGCCACTACGGTAGCTGCGATAGAGGTGTCCCTCTTTATCGCGCATCTGATCGAGAATGAACTGTGCTGCTTTTTCTGCAGCGGAGGTGTAATCGGGTCGTTTCAACACACGACCTGCGGTCGCCATGCCTTCAATCATCAGACCATTCCAGCTGGTCAGGATTTTATCATCCTTGAGCAGCGGCTTACGCTGATTACGAACGGCGTGCAGTTTCTGACGCGACTCGGCCAGTTGTGAAGCCAGTTCGTCCGCACCGGTGTTGTGTTTTTCGGCGAGCTTCTCCAGCGTGGTAACGCGGTGCAGCACGTACCCATGATCGAAGCGGACGGGCTCATTCAATCCATAAAATTCGGCGAAGAGCGGGTAGTCCTCTCCCAGAATGGTTTTCAGTTCTTCCTGCGACCAGGCATAGTGTTCGCCTTCGACGCCATCAGTTTCAGCATCCAGCGCGGAATAAAAACCGCCCTGCGGATCGGTCAGCTCACGCAGCACGAAATCGACGATCCCTTCAGAGACCTGTTTGTACTGCGGCTTACCCGTCTGTTCGAAAGCGCGGGCATAGAGACCGGCCAGCTGACCGTTATCGTAGAGCATTTTTTCGAAGTGGGGCACGTGCCAGTAGCGATCGGTACTATAGCGATGAAATCCACCGCCGAGGTGATCGTAAATTCCGCCGTTGGCCATCGCGTCCAGTGTGTGATACAGCACCTTTGCCGATTCCGCTGACGTCGGGTTCTGTTCGGCGGCCTGAATGTCGTACTGCAGCAGAACCAGTTTCGAGGACGTGGGAAACTTGGGAGCGTTGGGAGTCACTTCCGAAAAATCGATCCCGCCGTATTCGGCATCGTAACTGGCATTGATGGAACGAACGCCCGCGATGACCAGCCGGTTTTCCAGGGGAATTGCTTCCTTGGCTCCTTCTTCCTGCTGCAGGCGGGCGACTTCTTTAGCGATGATTGTCGCGCTCTGCTGGACCTGTTCTTTGTTTTCTCCCCAGAGCTGATGCACCTTCTGCAGCACGCGGGGGAAACTCATCTGGCCTCCCTGATCGGTGGGTGGAAAATAAGTGCCGCCGGCAAAGGGCTCGCGATCGGGGGTGAGGAACATCGACAGCGGCCAGCCTCCGCCAGAAGGGGCACCGATGAGATGAAAATAGACAGAGAGTGAAGTCATGTAGATATCATCGATGTCGGGACGTTCTTCACGATCGACTTTGATGTTCACAAAGTTCTCGTTCATGTATTTCGCGATTTTGGGATCTTCAAAAACGAGCCGCTCCATCACGTGGCACCAGTAACAGCTGCTGTAGCCGACCGAGAGGAAGATCACCTTGTTTTCCTGCTTCGCCTTTTCGAAGGCTTCGGGCCCCCAGGGATACCAGTCCACCGGGTTGTGCTGATGCAGCAACAGGTAAGGGCTGGTCTCTTTGGCCAGCCGGTTCGTAAACTGCTTTTCCTGGGGTGCAGACTTTGCTTCCTGTTTCGGTTCCTGCGGGTTCTCTTCGCTGGCAGATAACATGCGAGGGCTCCCGGATGAGCTGATGACGAGCAGACAGAGAATCAGGGCGTACCGCCTCAATGATGTCGGGTTCCAATCCATTTTTATTCCTCCAGGGGCAGGCAGAAGATTCGGTGCCCTGTTGTTATAAGGGGGCTGCAATCATTTCTTCGAAAGTCGGTTGCTCGGATGGTGGGGTACACGTATCTTATCCAATCCGACGGCAGACGACTATTTAATAATAGCAGAACGGCCAAAAATCGATACGTTCAGGCGGTGCATCAGGATAACGGGATCACCTATTTTAACTTTTAATTGGGAACCGACACCTTCTGCAGAATCTGACGGATAATTTCCGTGGCACGTGTCCGCTGACTTTCGCGGACCAGCGAGCGGGTGATCACACGATGCGCTAAAACGGGAACTGCTAACTTCTTAATGTCATCCGGAATGACATAGTCCCGTCCTTCCGTAAAGGCAAGACTCTGGGCCGCCTGGGAAAACGTGATCGCGCCACGGGTACTGACTCCCAGCGTCAGTTCCGGATGATTGCGTGTGACTTCGACAATTTCCAGAATGTAGTCCGTCAGTGCATCATCGACGCGGACATTCCGTACGGCTTCCTGCATCTCGCGCAACTGCTTCAGCGAGACGACGGAATCCAGCGTGTTGACCGGTTCACCGTTCCGGTGCTGGATCAGTACTTCCCGCTCGATGGCACGTTCGGGATATCCGATCTCGATACACATCATGAATCGGTCGAGTTGGTTTTCGGGCAGGGGATAGGTGCCTTCAAATTCGAACGGGTTCTGTGTGGCCAGTACAAAAAACGGGGGATCCAGCGTAATCGTCTGCCCTTCCACACTGACCTGCCCCTCGTTCATCGCTTCGAGCAACGCACTTTGTGTACGGGGAGGCGTGCGGTTGATTTCATCGGCCAGCAGCACATTGGTAAAGATGGGACCTTTGCGAAATTCGAATTCTCCTAGGCTGGGGAGGAAGACATTCGAACCCAGAATATCCGAAGGCAGCATGTCCGGCGTGAACTGCACGCGTTTGTAGTCGCAGTCGAGACTTTTGGCAATTGCCTTGGCCAGCGAGGTTTTACCCACACCGGGGGCATCTTCAATTAAAACATGGCCCTCCGCGAGCAGGGTGACGATTGCCAGTTGAACCACTTCTGGTTTTCCAATGAGCACACTGGAGATGTTATCATGAAGCGTCTTAACCAGACTGGCAGTTTCCTGCTGGGAGCGAACTTCCATTAAAGATCCATTTCTGAAGGCAAAGCTGCGGTAGCAACGGAGAGCACATACGTTTTTATATGTTCAGCTTTACTGAATTCCCCTGCGGTTTTCAACCGATAGTCCAACCGCTTCCCGCAGGGAGGGGAATTCTAAAAAACCATTAAAAATTTTCTGTACAACTCCCGGAGTCAGATTCATTATAGAGAAGCCGATTGTAAAGAAAAACAAATTTTGTTAACAAACAGCAATGAACGGAGCAGCTGTTCAACTTTGTTCAGCTCGATCACCAGATATATCAAATCATCGTATCTGCATTCATTGTTTTAAAGGATTAATAGATTATGCCGGCCTCAAAACCGTCGACGGACGACACGTTTTCTCTCTCACGACGAAATTTTCTGCAAACAGGATGTGTCACAGTCACCGGCTTGAGCCTGCTCGAAAATCTGGTTATCCAGGAACTGGCAGCAGCCCCCGGTTCAGCAGACCAGAGCCCCCCGGCCCTGAATCGCTTTCCCCGCATGGTCCAGGAATACTTTGTGGACCGCGTCCGGGAACAGGAAGCCAAAACCATCGCACGGCTGGACGCTTTGAAAACCAAAGCCGACGCGGAAGCCTATGTGGAATCGGTCCAGAAACGAATTCGCGAAGCATTCGGCCCCGAACCAGAGCGGACTCCGCTGAATGCGAAGGTCACGAAAACCACCGATCGCGATACCTACACGATTGAAAACATCATTTTCGAAAGTCGCCCCGGTTTTCTGGTGACGGCGAATCTTTACATCCCCAAGGGGATCACCAAACCGGTGCCCGGCGTCGTCGGCACCTGTGGACACTCCCACAACGGCAAAGCGGAAACCGCCTATCAGTCCTTCTCCCAGGGGCTGGCCCGCAAAGGATATGTCGTTCTGATTTACGATCCCATCGGACAGGGCGAACGTATACAGTACAGCGGCGATGATCTGAAATCCACAATCGGCGTTGGCGTCCGCGAACATCTGCACGGGGGTAATCAGCAGTTTCTCGTCGGTGAAAATCTCTCGATGTGGCGTGCCTGGGATGGCGTGCGTGCCCTGGATTATCTGCTGACACGCAAAGAGGTCGACCCCAAGCAGGTCGGTGTGACCGGAAACTCGGGTGGCGGAACCATGACCACCTGGTTGTGTGGTGTAGAACCACGGTGGACAATGGCGGCTCCCAGCTGCTTCGTGACCACTTTCCGCCGCAATATGGAGAATGAACTCCCTGCAGATACCGAACAGTGTCCGCCAAAAGTGCTGGCGCTGGAACTGGATCACGCGGACTTCCTGGCAGCTCAAGCACCTAATCCCGTACGGATCCTCAGTAAAGAGCGAGACTATTTCGATGTCCGCGGGGCACGCGAGGCCTACCTGCGACTCAAACGGCTCTACAAACTGCTGGGCCATGAAGACAACGTCTCGCATTTCGTCGGACCGACTTATCACGGCTACTCGCAGGAAAACCGGGAAGCCATGTATGAATGGTTCAACAAAGCCACCGGAATTTCAGATGAAGACAAAGAGCCCAAGCTGACTATCGAAAAAGATGAGACACTCTGGTGCACCCCCAAAGGTTCCGTCGCCGATCTCGGCTCGAAACCCATTCATGAATTCACCGCCGAGCGCTCGCGGGAACTGGCGAAACAGAGAAAAACAAAATCAGGTGCCGCCCTGCAGTCCGCTGTCGCGGAGACACTCAGGCTGAAGCATGTCGAGGGTACTCCCGATTACCGCATTCTGCGCAATCGCGGCGGCAAGGGTTATCCCGCGAAGTATGCCATCACTTACGCAGTCGAAACCGAACCGGGAATCCAGGCCGTCGTGTACCGGGTCTCCGACGAGCGCCTCTATTCGCGTCCACCTCAGAATGCCGGCAAAAAAGCGACGCTCTACCTCTCACACGTCTCGGCCGATGCTGAACTCAAGGAAGAACCGCTGCTGAAGACCGCCATTCAGGATAAAGAACGCGTACTCTACACCTGCGATGTACGGGGAATCGGGGAATCGCTGCCTGATACCACCAACCCGAATTCCTTCTTCACGCCTTACGGTAGCGACTACTTCTACGCGGCTCACTCTGTAATGCTGGACGATCCCTATCTCGGCCAGAAAACGTTTGACGCCCTGCGTGTCCTCGACTGGCTCGCCGCCAACGGGCATACCGACGTACATCTGATTGGTCGGGGCTGGGGTGCTCTGCCAGCGACCTTTGCCGCCCTGTTTTCACCTCACGTCAAGCAGGTCACGCTGAAAAATGCCCTGACATCCTTCAGTGATGTCGCCGAAACGGAACATTATCACTGGCCCTTATCGACGCTGGTGCCCAATGTACTGACGAGCTTCGATCTACCGGAATGCTATGCTGACCTCAAGCGCAGTAAAGGTTTGACGCAGATCGCTCCCTGGGGAGCAAAAGGTGCTGACAGCTGAGAAGACGGCTAAACAGCCTTGCATCTTCACCTGAGTGCCCGCCACAATAGAGGTACGTATTCAGGCGGGCGTCATTTCTTTCTCCGATACAGGAAACTGACAACACTGTGAGCAGCGATCCTCCGATGGAAGCTTCCGATCTGGAAGCCGTCGAAAAATTACACCAGGCCTACGAACGACTTCTAAAGGAAGTGAACCACGTCGTGATTGGCCAGCACAAGGTCGTCGAGGAGTTGATGATCTCGCTGCTGGCAGGCGGACATTGTCTGCTGGTGGGAGTTCCTGGGCTGGCTAAGACCCTCATCGTCCACACCCTGGCTGACACACTGAACCTCTCGTTCAACCGCGTGCAGTTCACACCCGACCTGATGCCCGCCGACATCACCGGGACTGACGTGATTCAGGAAGACAAAATCACCGGCAACCGCGATTTTAAATTCCTGGCAGGCCCCGTATTTGCCAACGTGGTTCTCGCAGACGAGATTAACCGTACGCCTCCCAAAACACAGGCAGCCCTGCTGGAAGCAATGCAGGAGCACCAGGTCACCGCGGGGGGACGTAAACACAAACTGCCGGTTCCGTTTTTTGTGCTCGCGACACAAAACCCGATCGAACAGGAAGGCACCTATCCGCTGCCCGAAGCGCAGCTCGACCGGTTCATGTTTGAAATCAAGGTCGAGTATCCTACCGAGGAAGAAGAGTTTGCCATCGTCAGGCAGACAACCTCGGATGAATCGTATGCAGTGAAAAAAGTTCTTGAACTGGATGAGCTGCTTTCCTTTCAGTCGCTGGTCCGTCGCGTTCCCGTAGCCGATCATGTGATTCGGTATGCGATGCAGTTCGCCCGCATGACGCGTATCATTGCCACCGACGATGCCCGGGCGACAGACATTCCCGATTTCATTCGCGAATATGTCAGTTGGGGTGCCGGCCCCCGCGCCAGCCAGAACCTGGTCCTGGGTGCCAAAGCCCGGGCGATTTTGCATGGCAGACTGTATGTGAGCACCGACGATGTGCGTGCGGTTGCACATCCGGTACTCCGGCATCGCATCATCACCAATTTCAATGCGGAAGCCGACGGGATGTCTCCCGATAAAATCGTCGATCGCCTGATTGAACTCATCCCCGTCGATTCCTCGCAGGAAAAACTGGATGGACGATTACCACAAGTATTTAGATCCGCAGACGCTCGCTAAAGTTCAGAACCTGGACCTGGCGGCACGTCAGATTGTGGAAGGCTATGTTTCGGGGTCCCACAAGAGCCCCTTTCACGGCTTCTCCGCTGAATTTGCGCAGCACCGGGAATACGCGGTGGGGGATGACCTGCGTTACGTCGACTGGAAAGTCTACGCCAAGTCGGACCGCTATTATCTGAAACAGTTTGAAGCCGAGACCAACTTCACCTGCTACCTGCTGCTCGACTGCAGCGAATCGATGCGCTACAAGTCCGCGGATGCGGCTCTGTCCAAGTGGGAATATGGTCGGCTGGTCGCTGCAGCCCTGGCATACGTCGTGATCAAACAACAGGACGCCGCGGGATTGTGTACGGTCAGCGACAAGGTAAATGATTTTCTCCGCCCTGCCAGTCAGCCGACGCATCTGAAACAGATTTATTACACGCTCGAAAACACAACTGTCGCCGGTGAATCCGGCCTGGGTAAGGTCTTCCACGAACTGGCCGAACGCATCAACCGCCGCAGCCTGATTATTATCATCAGCGATCTGTTCGATGACCTTGAATCGGTGCTGCTGGGCCTGAAACATTTCCGGCATCGCAAACACGATGTCAGTCTGCTGCAGGTGATCGACCCAGCGGAACAGGACTTCCCCTTCCAGGAACCGGTGCTGTTTCATGGCCTGGAAAATCTGCCCGAACAGATGGTTGAACCCCGGGCTTTGAAGAAAGCCTACCAGGAAGAGTTCGAAAAGTTTCTCAAAACCGTTCAGCGTGGCTGTCGCGATCTGAAACTCGATTACAGCCTGATCCGCACCGATCAGTCGCTGGATGTCGCCCTGTCCTCATTCCTGTCGCATCGTCAGTCCCGCGTCGGTTCTTAAGGATTCAGCAAGATTCATTTCATGTCCCAGACTTTGTCGCAGCCCCTGTTGGCATTCGGATTCGCCAGTCCCTGGCTGCTGATGGGATTACTGGCAGCAGGGGTTCCGGTGCTGATCCATCTGCTGCACAAGCGGAAGTTCATCGAGACCGAATGGGCGGCGATGAAATTTCTGCTGGCGGCGACGAAAAAGTATTCACGGCGCGTCCGTTTCGAACAGCTGCTGATTCTGCTGGTTCGCTGTCTGATCCTGCTGCTGCTCGCAGTCGCTTTTTCGCGGCCTTACTGGTCGGTCAAAGGCGCGTTCTTCGAAACCGCGGCTCCCGTACATCGAATCCTGGTGATCGACACCTCTTTCAGCATGCGCTGGCAGAACGACGGCCGGGAAAAATTCGCCTCTGCCAAAGAGCTGGCTGAGACGCTGGTCTCCGATTCGAATACCGGAGATGCGTTTCAGTTGATTCAGATATCCAGCGTTTCCCCCCAGACACTCATTTCCCGACCCTCGCGGCAGCAGGCTTACGTACTCGATGAAATCAGTCGACTGCAACCCACCGAAGAATACGGTGACGTCACCCAGGCACTGCAAAGTGCGCTGGAGTTTCTGAACCAGGCACAGGAACTCGCCCAGAAAGAAGTGATTGTAATCAGCGATTTCCAGGCGAAAAGCTGGGCACCCCTCGAAGGAGAAGCCGGTGATGCGCGGGTACTCTCGCTGCTGGAAGCGATCTCGAAAAAAGCGACCCTGGTCCTCAAAGATGTGGGACAGGCGGATGAACCCAACCTGGCAATCGTCGATTTCAGCAGCCCGTCCATCTTTGCCACGTTGAATCAACCGGTCCGCCTGGGCGTGACTCTGCACAATTTCAGTCCCCTGAATCGAGAGGCAGTGAATCTGCAATTGTATGTCGACGGTCAGCTGGTGAACCAGAAGCAGATTTCGCTCCCCGCGAATACCGACACGCAGGCCGAATTTACTCACCAGTTTACCCGGGTCGGCGACCATCGACTGGAAGTCCGTATTGGCGAGGATCAACTTCCCCTGGATAACCGTCGCTGGAAAGTCATGCCGGTCAAGAAAGAGATCAATGTTCTGCTCGTTAACGGCAGACAGTCGGGCGAAGCCATGGGACGGGCGACCGACTTCCTCGAGCTGGCGCTGTCCCCCTCGTTGCGGGAACAACCCTGGCAGGGAGCCATCAAACCCCAGGTGATCAGTGAAGGGGAGCTGGCCAACACCGAACTCGAACTCTACGACGCAGTCGTGATCAGCGATGTCGCGTTGTTTACCGACCATGAACGGGACCTGCTCAAAGGGTATGTCAAACGTGGTGGGGGTCTGATTGTCAGCCTGGGAGCACAGGTCGATGCAAACAACTACAACCAGACCCTCTTTCAAACCGGCTCCGGCCTGATGAATGTCAAGCTGCTGGATCGCCAGGGAGATGCGAAACAGAAATCGAAGATTTTTGAATTCGACCCGCTGCAGTACCAGCATCCCGTGATTGAGATCTTCAAAGGGAATCCGGATGCCGGCCTGGAAACGACCCAGATTTATGAATACGTGCAGACCGAAGTACCGGCGAATTCGAATACGCGTCTCGTGCTGAACTTTGACACAGGCGACCCCGCCGTGATTGAGAGCACGCTCGGTCGGGGTAAGATCCTGCTGATCACCACATCCCTCGACCGTCGCTGGGGCAGTTGGGCAGTCTGGCCCAGTTTCCCCCCGATGATGAATGAATTCGTACTCGATGTCGCGACGGGGAAATGGAGTCGCCGTGAATCACTGGTCGGGCAGCCCCTGGAAATTCTGGCCCGGGAAGATCAGCTCGCTTTGACACCCCGCATACAGGCTCCTGACCAGGCAGAGTATCCGCTGCGAAGTATTCTCGATCGGAATGCGGAATCCCGCATGATCACCTTCGATCAGACGCAGCTCTCCGGGATTTACGAGCTGGACTGGGGAGTGGCCTCGGCTGAAAAAATGCTGTTCGCTGTGAATGTCTCCCCACTGGAAAGCGACCTGGCCCACATCGGCCCCCAGGTAATCCCCCCGCATTATTTCCGCCGACCAGACAGCTTCGCTCCCCTGGCCGCGGAGTTGCCCGCGGAACGAACCACACAGACAGGGCTCGCCGAAAACCTGTTACTGACCGTGCTGGCCCTGATCGTGGTCGAACAGCTGCTCCTCTGGCGCTTCTCCGTGGGGGCGCTGACTTTTCTGGCAGTCATGTGCCTGGCCTGTCTGAGCCTGTTTTTTCAGAGTTGAGGCGTTCGGGGGCTATGTTCTCCCGGTCAGGTTTGTGATATACTCGCTGGTCCGGTTTCCATTTGTCACCCGCAACAAGAGAAAGCGTTTACAGCATGGGCTTGAATAAAAAACAGAAGAAACAGATCGACGTCGCTCGTCAGAAAATCCAGAAGCTGCGTCAGCGGTTGACCGGTGCCAAGGCGCAGATGGATGACCCCCAGGAAGTCGCCTCTCTGGAAAAAGAAATCGCCGACCAGGAAGAAATCATCAAAAAAGTTCAGGAAGGCAACTGAGCCCGCTGACTGACTAGAACATCTCGTCAACTGAAATCCGAAAACGTGTCCGCCGCCCATCCCCCTACGATCATTGTTGTCCATCCCAAAGAGCGCAAAAGTAAATGCTCGGTACAGCCGCTGCGCAAACGTGACGATTTCATTTTCTGGAAATTTCCCCGCAAGGAACCGGAAAAACTGACGACCTACGTCCGTCTCGGCATGGAAGGACCTGAGATCGGCAGGGACGATGCCGACCGCGGCTTGCTCGTACTGGATGGCACCTGGCGGCTGGCGGAAAAAATGGAAGGCGATTATGAGGAACTACCCGTTCGCAGTCTGCCTGTCTGGGAGACCGCGTATCCACGGGTTTCGAAACAGTTTGATGATCCGGGAGCAGGCCTTGCCACGATTGAAGCGATTTTTATCGCCTACCATCTGATGGGCTACGACACGACCGGTCTGCTTGACGAGTATTACTGGGCCGATGATTTTCTGAAACTCAATCACGATCGACTGGTTCAGAACGAACCCACCTGATCAGCAGTGGAGCCCTACCGGCTCCGAAAAGTCCGTCAGTGACTGATAGGTTTCGATGATCTCGCGAAGCTTCTCCCGATTGACAGGTTTGGTGGCATAATCGGTACAGCCTGCTGCGATACATTTTTCACGGTCGCCATTCATGGCGTGAGCCGTTAATGCAATAATGGGCAGCTTGTAGCCTTGCTCGCGCAGTTTTTGGGTTGCGCCGTATCCGTCCAGTACCGGCATCGACATGTCCATCAGAATCACATCGAAGGGCTGTCCCTGTTCGAGGGCATGCATCGCATAGCGAACCGCAATTTCCCCGTTCTCAGCCAGTTTGACTGCTGCGCCCTCTTTTCTGAGCAGCATGGAAATCAGCCGTTGGTTGTCTTCTCCATCTTCAGCCAGCAGCACAGAACAGCTTCGGTTAGCTGCCTGCACCGGTTTTGCGATCACGGGAGCCGGCTTGTGTGCAGCTGCTTCGAGCGCGTCCTGGGGATCATTGTAATATTCCAGAGACTCTGATTCGCCAATCTGAATCTGTAATGTGAATGTCGTGCCGACATCAGGAGTGCTTTGGCAGGTCAGATCACCGCCCAGCATTTTTGCCAGTCGCTTACTGATGGCCAGCCCCAGTCCGGTTCCTCCGAATTTCCGAGTCGTGGAAGAATCGGCCTGGACGAAAGGCTGGTACAATCCTGCAACCTGTTCCGCGTTCATTCCGATACCCGTATCGATGATTTTGAACTGCAGCAGCGGCTCAGGCGAATCCGGATTCAGGCACGATGTTTCCACCGAGACCTGGCCCCCATCGGGAGTAAACTTGATCGCGTTTCCGATGAGGTTGATCAGAATCTGTTTCAGTCGGGTGGGATCACTCTGGATCTGTTTAGGAATTTTGCCTGCAAATGTCAGGTTAAAGCTGATTTCCTGCAGCTCGGCACGCACCTGCATTAAGGACTGCACTTCCTGCAGTTTTTCGATCAGCGAGAAGGGAATCTTTTCGATATTCAGACTTCCCGATTCGATTTTCGAAAGATCCAGAATATCGTTGATCAGATCCAGCAGATAATTTCCGTTACGTTTGATGACTTCAATTAACTTGATGCTGCCCGGGCGTCCCCAGCTCTCTTCCATCAAAACATCAGTGTAACCCAGCACCGCCGTCATCGGCGTACGGATTTCGTGACTCATATTCGCCAGGAATTCACTCTTCGCGCGGGAAGCCGCTTCCGCATCCAGCGAAGCCTGACGCAGACTTGCTGCCTGCACCTCCAGCTCGCTGCGGGCCTGCTCCAGATTGTCCGTGCGGACCTCCAGTTCTTTCAACGCCTGGTCCCGTACCTGGGTCACCCGGTTATATTGACGGGCAATTAAACCGACGTCACTGTGTTCGTCCAGATCTTCAATCGGTGCCGAATCTCCCTGGATATGCCGTTCCATGGAATTGAGCAGATCGTACATCTCGGTGGTCGCTCCGTGCTCTGCCATATTCAGACCGATCTCTTCTTCTTCGGCCGTCACACGCAGTCGCATGAACTTACTGACAACCCGCAGGGTCACCCAGCAGAAAGAGAAGCACCAGATAAAGCAGATCGTACAGCCCAGCAGCTGCACACAGAACAGCTCCAGCCGCGAACGAGTTAAGAGTTCCGCAGGTATAAACAGCGCCACCGCCAGTGTACCCCAGACGCCGGCAAAACCATGGACGGGGATCACTCCAATCGTATCGTCCAGGCGACGCCATTCCAGAAACCAGCTGCCGGCTTCCATGACAATCGCTGCGACAATCCCGATCACCGCAGCCGCAATAGGAGACACAACATCGCAGCTGGCACTACTGGCAACCAGGGCCGCCAGCAGGCCATTGAGAATATTTTCAATTTCAATCTGTTTCCGCTGATAGAACTGCCAGAGGAGCAGGGTGATCGCCCCGCAGGCCGATGCCAGGAATGTGTTGATCAGAATTTGAGGGACGTGCGCCGTGAATCCAAATTCACTACCGCCGTTGAATCCAAACCAGCCGATCCAGAGGATAAACACCCCGGTCGTCGCCAGCGTCAGATTATGACCTTTGAATTTGCGTGTTGTCTTTTCCTGGTCCTGGTCGAAGCGACCGGTCCGCGGTCCGATAATCATGATCGAAGCCAGTGCCGCCCAGGCACCGATCGAATGCACGACCGTCGATCCACTGAAATCCCGAAATCCCAGAGACTCCAGCCAGCCGGGTGCTTTCCCGGCAAAGTGGCTCGTCCAGGCCCAGTGACCGAATACGGGATAAATGACGCCCCCCAGGACCACTGCCAGAATCAGGTAGGCGGTAAACCGCATCCGTTCCGCAGAGGCTCCCGAAGCAATCGTGGCTGCAGTCGCACAGAGCATCAACTGAAACAGAAAGAACGCCGACAGGAAGATATTCGTTCCCGGATTGATAAACGGAAAGTGAGAAGTTCCAATCAGACCGCCTGTCGTGGTACCGAACATCAGACCAAAACCGAAGATCCAGTACAGCACACCGACCAGACTCACGTCGACGATATTCTTAATCGCCACGTGAATGCTGTTTTTCGAGCGGGAGAGTCCCGATTCCAGACAACAGAATCCCGCCTGCATAAACAGGACAAAGATACTGCAGAGCAGAACCCAGATAATGTCAATTTGCTGATGGAGATCCATAGTCGTTCATTCTCAAGTCAGTACGTATTCGATGGGAGTTTCTATCACCTTTCCACAGGCCGTCATCAGATTGATCCGAGAGCAGAGGCGAGAGAACTCGACCGAATTGATCTGCTGTCAAATCAAGTTTATGTCCCGTTCCTTCAACATGTGGCGTTAAAGCAACACATTCTGAGAAGCTTCACATTTCGAAAACTGGTGTGCGGTAATTCCCTGTATCTGAATGGAGGTGAAGGATTTAATTTGTCTAGCTGGACGAAAATCGAGCAGTTATCGGAGTTGCAAATCCAAAATCTTCTCTTTTAAAGACTTACGCACATCGAGCTCCCCACAACGCAATCAGCACAACCGCTACAACAATCCAGACCCAGAGATACACTTTATCCGGCACCCAACCCGAAAATTATTCCTCTGATACCACTTACCTCAATCAACGTCGCTGATAATTCGAGTCAAACCACTGTTGCGGGCTGCTGTTCGTTGTGTCTGTCTCTTGTGAGCTCAGCCAATCCAGCTCCGCTAAAATAGAGTTCGTTGTCCGTCTCCCCTCACCGAACGAAAGAACTACTGATTCAAGTCGCCTGTTCTCCTCGGCACGATGGAACCACGTTTCAAAGCGCGTTCTGTCACTTTCTGGTCTGCCTTGCTTGATTATTTTGGTGTGCTTGTTAACGTTGGGAAGATTTGCGCAGAAATTCGCTACGACATTCGCATGATAATGTACATTTGCTGTTGAAAGTGATCTAAAAAAGTGCCTAGACGCGACGACATTAAGAAGATTTTGATTCTTGGCTCCGGTCCGATTGTCATCGGGCAGGCATGTGAATTTGACTATTCGGGAACGCAGGCCTGTAAGGCCCTCCGCGAAGATGGTTATGAAGTGGTGCTGGTCAACTCCAACCCCGCGACCATCATGACCGACCCGGAAACCGCTCACCGCACCTACATCGAACCGATTACCTGGCAGTACATCCAGAAAGTAATCGAAATCGAAAAGCCGGACGCACTGCTCCCCACGCTGGGGGGACAGACCGGCCTGAACGCAGCCATGGACCTCGCCCGCCGCGGAATCCTTGATCAACTGGGCGTGGAACTCATCGGTGCCCGCGAAGAGGTCATCGCCAAAGCGGAAAGCCGCGACCAGTTCAAAGAAGCCATGACCAAAATCGGCCTCGACTGCCCCCGCAGTGCCGTGGTCCACAACATGGAAGAAGCCAATGCCGCGGTCAAAGATATCGGTCTGCCGATCATCATCCGCGCCAGTTACACACTCGGCGGTACCGGCGGTGGGGTGGCTTACAACCGTGAAGAGTTCGTAGAGAAAGTCCGCAGCGGGCTGGCCCTCTCCCCCGTGAACGAAGTTCTGCTGGAAGAATCCATCCTCGGCTGGAAAGAGTACGAGATGGAGGTCATGCGGGACCAGGCCGACAACGTCGTCATCATCTGCTCGATCGAAAACTTCGATCCCATGGGTGTGCACACCGGCGACTCGATCACCGTCGCCCCCGCTCAGACGCTGACCGACAAAGAATACCAGCGGATGCGCGATGCGACCATCGCCTGTATCCGCGAGATCGGCGTCGAAACCGGCGGTTCCAACGTGCAGTTCGCCATCAATCCCGATACAGGCCGCATGACGATCATCGAAATGAACCCCCGCGTCAGCCGCTCCAGTGCACTCGCTTCCAAAGCGACCGGCTTCCCGATTGCCAAAATCGCAGCCAAGCTGGCCGTCGGCTATCGCCTCGATGAAATCCGCAACGACATCACCCGGGAAACGCTCGCCTGCTTCGAGCCAACCATCGATTACGTCGTCACCAAGATCCCCCGCTGGACATTCGAAAAATTCCCCGATGCCGACCCGGTCCTCACCGTGCAGATGAAATCGGTCGGCGAAACCATGTCCATCGGCCGTACCTTCAAAGAGTCGCTGCAGAAAGCACTCCGCGGTCTGGAAATCGGTCACTTCGGGCTGGGTGGCGGTAACAAGGATCTCTGGGGCACCCCCAAGCAACCCGCGCGGGACCTGATTCAGTCCAAGCTGTCGATCCCCAACGACGAGCGGCTGTTCTACCTGCGGTACGCATTCAAATCCGGCATGAGCGTCGAAGAAGTCCACGAGCTCAGCGACATCGATCCCTGGTTCCTGAACCACATCCGTCAGCTCGTGGAATTCGAAGACAAGATCCGCGCCGTCTCCCGCCTGGAAGACCTGGACTATGCCTTCATGAAACAGGCCAAGCAGCACGGCTACTCCGACAAGCAGCTCGCCTTCTGGCTCGACTCCACCGAAATGGATGTCCGCCAGTACCGCAAGAGCCTGGGTATTGAAGCCACCTTCAAACAGGTCGATACCTGTGCTGCCGAGTTCGAAGCTTACACACCCTACTTCTACTCGACCTACGAAGAAGAAAACGAAACGCCGGGCAATCCCGATCACAAACGCCGCATCATGATTCTCGGCGGCGGACCCAACCGCATCGGCCAGGGGATTGAATTCGATTACTGCTGCTGCCAGGCTTCGTTCGCCCTGCAGGAACTGGGTATCGAAAGTATTATGGTCAACTCGAACCCCGAAACGGTCTCGACCGACTATGACACCTCCGACCACCTCTTCTTCGAACCGCTGACCACCGAAGATGTGCTCAACATCTGCGATCGTATGCAGCCGGATGGCGTCATCGTGCAGTTCGGCGGACAGACTCCGCTTAACCTCGCCCGGGGACTCGAAGCCGCCGGCATCAACATCATCGGCACCAGCCCCGAAATGATCGATGCTGCCGAAGACCGCGAACGCTTCCAGGCAATTCTTGAGAAGCTCGAACTGCATCAGCCTCCGAACGGCATCGCCACGAATATCGAGAGCGCCCGCAACGTCGCCCGCAAAATCAGCTACCCGATTCTGGTTCGCCCCAGCTACGTGCTCGGCGGTCGGGCCATGGAAATCTGCTACGACGAAGAATCGCTGGTCCGCTACATGAACGAAGCGGTCAGTGCCTCTCCAGACCATCCGGTCCTCGTCGATCAGTTCCTCGAAGACGCGATCGAAGTCGATGTTGACGCCATCTCCGACGGCATCACCACCCTGGTCGGGGGCGTGATGGAACACATCGAAGAAGCTGGCGTGCACTCCGGTGACTCGGCCTGTGTCCTGCCACCTCACTCGCTCCCCGATTCCGTCATCGACGAAATCAAACGGGCCACACATGCCCTCGCTCGCGAACTCAAGGTCAAAGGCCTGATGAATATCCAGTTCGCGGTGAAGAAGACCGAAGACGATTACATCGTCTACATCCTCGAGGTCAACCCGCGTGCCAGCCGGACGTCGCCGTTCGTCTCCAAGGCCACCGGGCTCCCGCTGCCTAAAATCGCCGCCAAAGTCATGGCCGGTGTCTCGCTGCTGGAACAGAACGTGACCAAAGAACCGAAACCCAAACACACCTCGGTCAAAGAGAGTGTCTTCCCCTTCTCCCGCTTCCTGGGTGTCGACATCATCCTCGGCCCCGAAATGCGGTCTACCGGGGAAGTCATGGGAATCTCGGATGGCTTCGCCATGGCCTTCGCCAAGAGCCAGCTCGCAGCAAATACCAGCCTGCCCTCCGAAGGCACCGTCTTCATCAGCATGGCTGACCTCTACAAAGACATGATCATCGATCCCGCACGACGGCTGATCGACCTCGGCTTCAAAATCGTCTCGACCTCCGGCACCGCCCGCGTTCTCCGCGAAGCAGGCCTCGAAGTCTCGACCGTCAAGAAGCTCAAAGAAGGTCGTCCCAACCTGCTGGACATGATGGCCAACCAGGAAGTCCAGTTCATCTTCAACACGCCTAGCGGCAAAGGCTCGCGGACGGACGAAGGCAAGATCCGCTCGGCATCGGTTTCGTACGGCGTGACCTGTGTCACCACGATCCCCGGCTGCCTCGCGGTTGTCAAAGCCCTCGAAGCACTCGCCGAAGATGCCACTCCCCAGGTCCGTGCCCTGCAGGACTGGATGGCCGATCTCTAAACGCAATCTCAAGTCGCTGTGCTCCTCATCAGCGTGAGGAGCACAGCCTTGTCTGATCAATCCCTCAGCGGTTCCGCTTCTTGCGTTTGGCATACGTGTCGCGTCGCTTCTCCGCGTGAAACACAAAGTAGCCGTCAATCTCGTGCACTTCGGTCCCTCCGAAAATGCTCGTCAGCTTCTTCTGGTACCACAGCCGTCGCCGTGTGACCATCACCATCCGTCCGCCGACCTTCAGCCGGTTGAATCCCTTCATGATAAACTGCTTGGCGACCGCAAAATCCTCATGGTAAGGCGGGTTAGAAAGAATCCAGTCGAAGTCGGTCTCCCGGTGATCCTGTAATCCGTCGCTCTGCAGAATCGTCACCCCCGCAACCTGGTTCCGTTCGGCGTTCTGTCGAGCCACTTTAACCGCCCGGGCATCGATGTCCGTCATCACCACATTCTCCGACCCCACAATCGAAGCCGCCAGAATTCCCACCACGCCCCAGCCGCATCCCAAATCCAGCACCCGCTCTCCTGGTGCAAATGTCACCGTCGAGAGCATCACTTCCGTCCCCCGGTCAAGATTCTGGGGAGAAAATAATTCCGCCGCAGTTTCAAACTGGAACTGCCGACTATGATAGGTAAGGGAGAATGGCATACAGGTACAACAGGTCTGGAGTTAAGAACGATTTTGTGTTAAGAAACCTTAACACTCGCAGGTCTGGATTCACACTCCAGATTACTGTATCTTCTGTGGAAACATACACATCCGACCTGGATTTCTCCATGGCCCGTCCTGGGTTTCCTGTGATGTAGATTTGATTTTTTCGGCACTGATACCTCAGCGGGCAAGGATCTGGCGTATGGAAAAAGGCGCTCACCCCCATTTCAAACCGGGACTCACCACCTGGATTCTCACGAGTCTGGTGCTGGGGATCTCCTGTGGTTTGTTCTTTGGCGAACTGTGTGCGCCCCTGAAAACGGTCGGCGAGATTTTCATCGGCCTCCTGCAGATGACCGTCCTCCCCTATATCACGCTCTCCCTGATCCTCAACCTCGGTCGGATCTCCATCCGTCAGACCAGGCACATGGCCCTCACCGTTGTCAGCCTGATGCTCATCCTCTGGTGCATCGGTCTGTTCACGGTCTGCCTGATGTCCCTCTCCTTTCCCTTCTGGCAGAAAGGCGCCTTCTTCAGTACCAGTATCATCGAAGGCCCCCAGACCGAAAGTCTGTACGATCTGTTTATTCCGGCGAACCCGTTCTTCTCGCTGGCCAATAACGCCGTCCCCGCCGTGGTCCTCTTCTCGATCGGTGTCGGCATCGCGTTGAGCACCATCCCCAAACGCGAACAGCTCCTCGCACCACTGTCCGTCGCCGTCAATGCGTTGATGAAACTCAACCGCTTCGTCGTGCATCTCTCCCCCTTCGGAGTCTTCGCGATCGTCGCTTACGCCGTCGGTACGCTCCCCTTTGAAAAGTTCGGCCTGCTGCAGGCTTACCTGATTACCTATACCGTCGCCACACTGATTCTGACCGTCGGCATTCTCCCCATGCTGATCTCCATCTGCACCCCGGTCCGCTACTGGGATGCCCTCCGCGTCTCCCAGCCGGCCGTCATCGCAGCCTTCGTCCTCAGCAGTACCTTCGCCGTCCTCCCCATCATTGTGGAATCGGCGCGGGAAATCCTCGAACGCTATAAACTGGAAAAAGATGAAACCGGCGGTTCGCCCGACGTGTTGATTCCCCTCGTCTTTCCCTTTCCCGATATGGGACGTATCGTCGGTCTGATCTTCATTCCCTTTTCCGCCTGGTTCTACGGCTCCAGCCTGATGCCCGATCAGTACCCCAAGTTTCTCTCGCTGGGCATGGCTGGCTCTTTCGCCAAACCCGCGGTCACCATCCCCTGGCTGCTCGACCTGATGCATATTCCGCACGACATCTTCCAGCTCTACCTCGCGGTCGGCGTCTATACCACCCGCCTGGGCGATGCGCTGCGTTCGGTCTACCTCTTCTCCTTCGCAATCCTCACAGCAGCCTCGCTCTCGGGAACGCTCAAGGTGCAGTGGAAACGCTTTTTCGTCTACACAACGCTCTCGCTGGTCATGGCAGGCATTGTCATCGCCAGCATTCATACCGTTCTCGAATATACATTCAAAAACCTCTACCAGTCCAAAGCGATGATCGCCGACCGCCAGCTGCTCTTCCCCGGCGTCAAGGAAACCATCCTCAAAGAATCGACTCCCAACCCGGACCCGATCCAGCCCGGCGAAACGCGTATCGACCGCATCCGCAAACGTGGCAAGATCCGGCTCGGCTTCGACGCCAAACGGCTGCCGTTCTCCTACTTCAACGATCGCGGCGAACTCGTCGGCTTCGACATCGATATGGCCCATCGCCTGGCCCTCGACCTCGGCGTCGATATCGAGTTCGTTCCTTTCACACCCCAGACGCTCGTTAAACAGTTGAACGCAGACCACTTCGACCTCGCCATGTCCGGACTGGAAGGCACCATCGAACGGGCGACCGCCTTCCCCGTCGCCGACTCTTACATGGACGTCACCCTCGCCATGGTCCTGCACGACTACCGCAAAGTCGAGTTCCTCGAATTCGAGAAACTCCGGCATTCCCCCGACCTCAAAATCGCCGTGGTCGCCAACAGCTTCTTTGACGAAAAAGCACATACGTTCTTCCCCAACGCCAGCTTCGTTTCCATCAATTCCGAAGAAGACTTCTTCGAAGAAAAAGCCGACGGCGCTGACCTGCTGGTCACCAGCGCCGAAGCCGGTGCCGCCTGGACGCTCCTCTATCCCGAGTTCTCCGTCATCAATCCTCTCAAGAAAAACGTGAAGGTTCCCATGTATTACCTGGGCGCCCACGACATCGAGTTCGAAGAATTCATGGAAGTCTGGCTCGAACTCAAAAAGAAGGAAGGCGTCTTCGAAGAACTCTACAACTACTGGATCCTCGGCAAAGACAACAAAAACGCCGAACCCCGCTGGTCCATCATCCGCGACGTCCTCCAATGGGTAGACTGAATCCAGAATCATAATCGACATCGACACCACCCGGTCAAGCTCTCCTGAAAAGATCATTCATATGGGTGGGCTCGGATGCACATCCGGGCCGAGCGCAGCGAGCAGGAGGTCGCAGCTGCCGATCTCAATATAAGATGCGCCTCTCTGACTGTAATTGGGACGTAATTCAGGACTTTTCGTGGACCATAATATTTCTCACCTATCATGGTTCCTCCCAGATTTCTTCCCACACGTCCCCTTTTCCTGCTATACTGTACACACATGAATTGACCCGTCATTGTTCAATCGATTCCGTCAGGAACCAGCCATGTCCGTTCGTCTGCTCCTCAGCCTCACACTCCTGTTCTGTCTGACCTCCCCAACTTTGAGTACCGCTACCGACCCCGACCCAACCCCCGTAGCAAAGCGCGAACTCAATGCCGCGGAAACCGAACACGCGCTGCAACTCCTCGCAGAGGAACTCACCAAAAATCTCGACGCCATCCACACCTGGCAGGGAACCTGCCTCTTTCAAAATCAAGTCCGGTTAGCTGATCCGCGCATTACCAAAAATTCCAAATGGCAAACCACCGAGGGACAGTACACCTTCTGGCTGGATGAAATTCACGACCGCCTGCGGGTAAATTACCATAAAATCAAAAAGCCCGATGAGTTCAACCTGCTCACGCCACAGACTCCCATAAAAGTGGGTCATCCAACAAACACCCAATGGATCGTCCAGGGTCTGGACGTCTGGGAATTGGGTGAGGAACGGTTCGGCTCCGTCAAAGGTTTTCCCGAAGGAATCCTGATCCCAGGCTCCACAGGTCGCGTCCTGTTTCGCAAGCTCAGGTATGAATCCGAACACAACGGTCTCTTCTTCGATCCCCGCGAACTGGTTGGTAATGGCTCGCACACCTTTGCCAGAACCTGTCGTATGTACGCCGACGCACTGAGCGGCAAACCAGGCACTGAAGAGAATTCCAAAGTTACCAAACGGATTATGATCACCGAACTCACTCCAGACTCGAATCACCGTCAATACCTCGTCAAAATCGATTATAACTCACCAGAAATCGAAGCTGCCCCCATCCGCTCTGAAACAACCTACGACTCTCGCTTTGGTTTCAACGCCATCAAATACGAACAGTTCCGTGGCTCAAGACTGATCCATAAACGCACCTTTCTTTACAATCGGGTCGGCGATATCTTCTTACCTCACGAAGTCGATATTGTCCGCTTTAGTTCCCGGTTGGCAGACCAGACAGAAATCGACCTTCGCCAGAACTTCAAACTGGTCGAATCAAAACTCAACCAGCCACTCGATCCAAATCAGTTCGAAATCAAATCACTCGAGCTGAAACCCGGCGAACGCATCGTCGACCAGATCCGCGGCAAAGCCTTCGTCCAATACGAAGGCCGCCTGGTCCCCGCCAGCCAGTTTCCCCTATTAATCAATTAGACTCCAATCATATTCCACATCCCAGCGTTCCAGAATTTTCGTGTCTTTCGTGCTTTTCGTGGTTCCATATCCTCATTCCCCTGATCCGTTTCCCACCTGAAAACCCACGCACCACTGCCCCACATCCACGACACAAACTGAACTTGATTCCCTCCCGCCGATCCCTAACTTTCCCCCCTGGCTCGCGCGCGAGACGGGTCTATGAGCACCGAAACACAGCCCACCACTGACACAGCAGCACCTGAATCTCCGTCGTTTTTCACTATAGATCCACCTGTTTTCTGAGAACCGGTTCCCCAGAAACAGGTCACCCAAACGAGACAAAATCAGGCCACAGCGGGACAAATTCCGGGCCAGACCAGGACAAAATCCGGTCACATCAGGACAAAATTCTGTCTTGACCTCCCCGTGCCTTTGAAGATGATTCCAAAACATCAAACATGCCTCCTACCACACACAACACGAGGGGCGGCCCCATACGCCTACCCGCTTGATAAAACAAAACACCCACCCACCGTGAGCGGAATGAGCCCTAAGCAATTCGGGCCAAGCGCGCAGGAAACCACAGCCCCCGCGATCAAAACATCTCGTCTCAACAAATCGAGGAGCGTCCTCATCACCACGCATTATAAAACATCAGCACCAGCCACACCCAGCTGAATATCAGACACTGCACTGATCAGCATCCAACCACAAAACCAGCGACCACACTGAAATTTCATTCGTGTTTTTCGTGCCGTCCGTGCTTCATCAAATCCGCTCTGGAACGGACGCGATATAACAATAAATACTGCGGGGCACTGTGCAAACAAGATCCGCAGTAGGGGCGACCCTGCGTGGTCGCCCGCAGTTCGATAAATTTGCTGTCAGTAACTCGAAACATCCACAGCATCCATCCACACGTTAAATAAAATCACGTACCCCAACAGGCGGGCAGGCACACAGGCCAGCCTCTGCATTAGAATTTCTCAGGAGTTTTACGTGCCGACCGTGGTAGATATAAATTCATGGAAGCACAGCATTTCGCAGCCCCCACCCCGCAATCTCACGAAAAGTACAGCCAACGACGCAATTTTTCGATATAATGCACCTGAACCACATCCAACCTCCTCAGACGTGTGAGCAGACGATGCATCAACAACCACCTCAGGACCCCGACACACCTGACCTGCCAGACCAGGACCTGAACCACTTACGGCGATCTCTCATCGGCGCGGCTTCCGGTGCCGCACTCCCCGTGCTGGCCGGATTCTATTTCGTCTACCAGTTCTCAGCCTACACAGCCACTTTACCTCCCGACTCCGCAGTATGTGGCACGCCGTTAGTTCTCCCTTTTTGTCTCTTCTTTTTCGTCGCACCAGTCATGGCACTCATCGGCGGCGTAATCGCAGCACTCTTACCCTGAAAAAACCAACACAAGTGAGCGGAATGGCGCTAGCCACCGGTACTATCTCCAGCGTCGCTAAAATTACCGGCGGCTAGGTAGCGTTTATTTAATAGTTTTCTACGTGATCATAAGGTCGACAGCGTTAGCTATGTCAGTATCCACCGTGGCCGAGGGTATGCTGTTACTCTTGTTTTCAGGACTTCAACAGCAGAAAAGAAAATTAGCCGCAGGGCGTTAGCCCCGGTTGAAACGTCTTTGCTATATATCATCCGAATTAAGAAACGCTACCTGGCACCTTGCCGCTCAGAAAAAGCAGGGATGAGCCCGCATAAAATTCAGACCGATCGCAGCAAGCAGGAACCGGACCGTGTTATGGCCAAAAAGAAATCAGCATTAACTGATCAGCATCCAACCACACAACCAGCGCCAACAAGAAATTTCTTTCGTGTTTTTCATGCCTTTCGTGGTAGTCATAAATTCATGGAAGCAAACCCTTTCACGGTCCATCTCACTTCGGATAAACCCCCACACGCTTCGCCCATGCCTCCCACTGTGACTTCAGATCATCCACCACCGCGCGCCTCCGTTCCGCCAGGTCATTCAGTTCCGTGCGATCCGCTTTCACATCGTACAGCTCCCACTTCTGTGGCTGATACCCCTTGGCCGGCGATACACCCCGTCCCACCAGCTTCCAGTCACCGAAACGCACGAACGCGTTACTCTCATGCTCGATGAAGATCGGTCGCCCCCGTTCCAGCGGTTTTCCCGTCAGCGCCGGACGCAGTGAAATGCCATCCAGCGTGTGGATCTTGTTGCCGGCGAACGTTTCCGGATAGTCGGCTCCCGCCACATCGAGCAACGTCGGCATCACGTCAATCAGCTGTGCCGGGCTCGTGTACCACTCGGCGCGCGGCTGAATCTGTGCCGGCCAGTGCATCAGGAACGGCGTCGACGTTCCCCCCTCATGCGCGAAATGCTTATACAGCCGAAAAGGCGTGTTGGAAGCATTCGCCCACGCTTTCCCGTAACTGTTGCTGTGCTCCTGGTTCCGCTTCTCGACATCCCGGAACTCACCCCGACCAAGAATTCCCCCTTCGGCACAACCCCCGTTGTCCGCGAGGAACAGAATCAGCGTGTTGTCCAGCTGATCATGCGCCTTGAGCCAGCCTACCAGCTTGCCGATGTTTTGGTCGATCCGATCGATCATCGCTGCATAAATCGCCATCTTCAGATCCATCTCGTCCTGCTTCTCAGGCTTCAATGTCTCCCAGGCCGGCACCTCTGCATCACGGGGCGAAAGCCTGGTGTCTTCAGAGATCAGCCCCAGCTGTTTCTGTTTGGCCAGCCGGCGCTGACGGAGTTCATCCCAGCCGATCCGGTATTTGCCGCGATACTTTTTGATCTCCTCCTCATGCGCCTGTAGCGGCCAGTGCGGCGCCGTATACGCCAGGTACAGAAAGTATGGATCCGTTTTCTGTTTTGCGTTTTCCTGATGCTCCTTGAGAAAACGAATCGCGTAATCGGTGAAGGCATCAGTCGTATAAAACGGACGATCCGTCGTGCTCTCCGGATTCTCGATATCCTGGTTGCCGAACGTCATCCCCCGCGGCGCTACCGGATGGAAATACCGCGTCGCCCCCGATACACAACCGAAATATTTTTCGAACCCCCGCTGCAAAGGCCAGCGATCCTGGTCGTTAAATCCCAGGTGCCATTTCCCCGCCATGTAAGTCGCATAGCCGGCTGTCCCCAGCACCTCTCCTAACGTCACACATTGACGATTCAGATACCCCTGGTAAGCCGGCGGTTTGGAATAACCCCGCGTCTGATTTGGCGGATTCGTCATCCAGCCAATTCCTGTCTGATGCGGATGCAGTCCCGTCATCAGCGTCGCCCGCGTCGGACAGCAGCGTCCCGAATTATAAAACTGCGAGAACCGCACGCCCCCCGCCGCCAGGGCATCGATGTTCGGCGTTTCAATCTCACTGCCGTAACAGCCGAGATCGGAGAAACCCATATCGTCGACCATGATCAGAATGATATTCGGCCGCTCGGCTTGCGCCGCATCAGTCGTCAAAATAGTCAGACAGACGACCAGACAGGTCAGAGCAGTAAAGATCAACCGAACCATAAACAGGCACCCCATCCTGAGCGGAATGGCGCTAACCACCGGTAATATCAACAGCTTTGTCACACACAACCGACGGGTAGCGCCTTGCCGCACAGTTGGAGTCTAATACCATATTCCAAATCAATAAGAATTGAAACCGGGTGACCGCGAATGTAATTCACGGTTGTCGCAGACAACAGGAAACTGTCAGAGCACGATCACGAACGGGTAAGCAATCTCCGACCTCTGTTGCTTCCTGTGTCACAGTTTCTTTCAACAGTTCGCAGATCACACTGTGTGTTTCCTGCTCGCTACGCTCGGCCCGAATTACATTCGGGGCCACCCCCTGTTTTTTGTTTTCGTGTCTTTCGTGCTTTTCGTGGTTCATCTAATCCGTTATAGAAAAGACGTGATACAAACCAGATCCGCGGTAGGGGCGACCCTGCGTGGTCGCCCGCAGTTCGACGAATTTGCTGTCAGAAACTCGAACCATTCACAGGTTCCATCCACACCTTAAATAAAATCACGTGGCCCAACAGGCGGGCAGGCACACAGGCCTGCCCCTACCTCAGAATTCTTTTCGTGCCGTCCGTGGTAGTCATCAATTCCATACAATTCTTGGTTCAAACCTACGACCACAGCGATCGGAAATACTTCGCATCGACGGCCGTCTGGTCCAGGCATTCCTGGGTGCTCAACTCTTTCCAGCTGTGCCGGCCCTTGTACTCACTGTGCAGCGAGAAGATCCCTTCGTAACCCAGCTTCCGCAGTACATCGACGTATTCAGGAATCGGTGAAATGCCGTCTGCCACGGGAACCGTTTTGACTTCCCATTTCTGATGGCCTTTCTTATCCCGGCCTTCACCCCGTTCCCAGGCAAAGTTCTTCACCGCACACAATGAGATCCAGGGAGCCAGCAGATCGAGGCCCTGCCGCCAGCCGTCGCCGCTCCCCTCTTTGACCATATGCAGCATATCCACATACGCCCCGACTTCCTGCGGCGAGTAATCCTGGATCAGCTGATACAGCTGCGTTCCGTGTGAAGGCAGAAACGCATTTGAGTGCACGTGCACGCAGGGCAGAATTTCGTACTTCTGACACAGCTTCGCGACGTTGCCGATTTTCTTCGTCGTCTCTTTCAGCTGCTGCGCCAGCGTGCCGAACGGCTTGTAGCGGTAATAGCCGATCTTGATCCGGTCGATGCCCTGTTCCTGCGCGGTCGCCAGAATCCGTTCGGCGTTTTTGTCGGGCTCTTCAATCATCGTCGTCAGAAACAGGATCTTCACACCCGCCTCTTTCGCCGCCGCACACGCTAACGGCAGTTCCTGCTCCGCATTCTCAGGCAGGATATGCCCCTTGGGCCGCACGGTCAGATCGAGGCCGTCCAGGCCGATCGACTTGAACGCTTTACACACCTCGGGAATCGGCATGTCCTGAAAGCTCTTGGTGAACGCCCCCAGTTGATAGCCGTCCGCTGACTTCTCTTTTTTCGTCTCACCCGCCTGCACAGACGCGGATTCCGCTGCGCCGCCGGCCAGCATGGTGCCTGCCAGGGCCGAGAGAGACGCCTGTTTGAGAAAATCCCGTCGGGGAAGCCGATTATGAGGGTGGGGAGTATTCCGCATGTTGAAAACCTTCTTTATGATCAGTTGTCGGGTAGAATTCGAGGGAGACCTTTATATAGAGTATGATCACCGTTCGACCCATTTTCTACCGGTATTGACCGTTTTACTGAAATCCCAAAAGAACCACTGTCCGCATGTCTGAGCCGCTCACCCTGATCGCCACGTCCACCTTTGGCCTCGAAGCCGTCGTCGCCCGCGAACTGAAGCAGCTGGGCTACGAAGACCAGACGGTCGAAAACGGTCGCGTCATGTTCCAGGCGGATAAAGCAGCGATCTGCCGCTGCAATCTCTGGCTCCGCAGTGCTGACCGCATCCTGATCTGCCTCGGCGAATTTACGGCTCTCGACTTCGACGATCTCTTCGACGAAACCCGCGACCTGGAATGGGAACGCTGGCTGCCTCCCTCCGCACGCTTCCCCGTGCGGGCCACCGCGGTCCGCTCCAAAATCAACAGCGCCAAAAACTCACAGAAGATGGTCAAGAAAGCGATCGCCGAGCGTCTCAAGGATCATTACATCAAAGACTGGTTCCCCGAAGACGGCCCCATGTACTCGGTCAGCGTCTCGATCCTCAAAGATCGCGCTACGCTCTGTATCGACACCACGGGTCCCGGTCTGCACAAGCGCGGCTATCGCAAGCTGACAGCCGGTGCCCAGCTCAAAGAGACACTCGCCGCCGGGCTGATCCAGCTCAGCTACTGGAACAACGAACGTGCCCTGGTCGACTCCTGTTGTGGTTCAGGTACGATTCCCATCGAAGCCGCCCTCATCGGCACCAACACTGCCCCCGGACTCAACCGGAGTTTCGTCGCGGAAGAGTGGCACAAAATTCCCGCCGAACTCTGGAGTGAGGCCCGCGAAGAGGCCCGTGACCTGCAGGACCTCGACGCCCTCTCATTCCGTCTGCAGGGCTACGACATCGACCCCGGCATGATCCGCATGGCCCGCTACCATGCCCGCGAAGCGGGTGTCGATGAGCTCGTCCATTTTCAGGATCAGCCGGTCGCCGAATTCAGCACCCCCCGCAAGTACGGCTGCATCATCACCAACCCCCCATACGGGGAACGACTCGGCGAAAAGGAAGAAGCCGAGGTCATCTACCGCCAGATGAAAGAGGTCTTCGCGCCCCTGGATACCTGGTCGATCTACGTGCTCACCTCGCATCCCGGTTTCGAACGCATCTTCGACCGCAAGGCCCGCCGCCGCAAACTGTATAACGGGCGCATCGAATGCACCTATTACCAGTTTCCCGGGCCACCCCCGCCGCGCAAAAGGTCTCCCTGGGACGACGCGACGAATACGGATTCAGAGTCTACATCGGAAACAGACGCCGACGCCCCCGCTGACGACACAACCGACTCCGCCGACTGAAGTCAGCTGGACCACATATTACGGATATTCTTGCGAATATCCTCGGCCGTCGTTTCGATCTGCGCCTCTTCGGGCGTATCCAGATCCTCGGCGTTAAACGCAGGCCGCCGCTGAAACAGGGGGAGCGTCTTTGAAGAAATGAACCGCGTCAGCTGCGCGTAACTGTGTGCCTGGTTCCAGCGACGGTTCTGGAAATACTGGCGATGCGGGAAACAGACATAGAGCCAGTTCTTCGCCCGCGTGAGCGCCACGTAGAACAGCCGACGTTCCTCGTCGATCTCATCATTGCTCTCCAGCGACATCTCAGACGGAATGCTGCCGTCCGCCGCCTGCAATACATAGACCGCGTCCCACTCGAGTCCTTTCGAAGAATGAATCGTACTCAGCACCAGGAAGTCGTCGTCCGTCTTACTGCTGTCATTCGCAATGTCCTGCGTCGAACTGGGTGGGTCGAGCGTGATCTCTTCCAGGAAACTCATCCGGCTGCTGAACCGGCTGGCGACCTGCTCGAGCTGTTCCAGATCGCGCTGGCGGGCCGGCCCGTTGTCGTACTGCTGATCGAGCAGGGGACTGTAAAATGTCCGCACCTGGTGAACTTCGGACGAAATCCCTTTTTTCTCGGACTGCGGCGATGACAGGTTCTTCATCAGCCGAATGAATAAAGGCCAGTGCTCGACCGTCGCCGCCGGTGGTTTGAACTCCGACCAGGCATCAAAACGAAAACCGGATTCCGCCAGCAGGTTGAGCAGCTGCTGCGCTTTCTTCTGACCGATGCCCGGCAGCAATGTCAGCACACGCAGACCGGAAACCGCATCGCGGGGGTTCTCCGCCAGTCGCAGATACGCCATCAGGTCTTTGACGTGTGCCGTTTCAATGAACTTCAATCCGCCGTACTTATGATAGGCAATGTTCCGCCGCGCCAGTTCGACTTCCAGCGCGAGGCTGTGATGCGAAGCCCGGAACAGCACCGCCTGCTGATTGAGGGGAATGCCCGCCTCCAGGTGTTCGAGTACCTGCGTCACCACGAAGTCGGCCTGCTCGTTATTGTCGCTGCAGTCCACCAGAATCGGTGGCTCGCCGGCAATCTTCGACGACCAGAGTTTCTTCTCGTAGCGTTCATGTGCTTCATCAATGATCTGATTTGTCGCCGCCAGTATCGGCTGCGTGCTGCGGTAGTTCTCTTCCAGCGTGACCACCGTCGTCCCCGGATACTCTTCCGGAAAATCGAGAATGTTCCGCACCGTCGCCGCCCGGAAGGAATAGATCGACTGAGCATCGTCGCCCACCACCGTCAGACCTGCGCCATCGGGACAGAGATTTTTCAGGATGCCGGACTGTAATACGTTCGTGTCCTGGTACTCGTCCACCAGCACCGCTTCGAACTGACCTCGCAGCAGTTTACCTCCCGCGGGATCGGAAGAGAGTGCGTGCCAGAACAGGAGCAGATCGTCATAGTCGAGTATGTTCTGCTGCTCCTTACGATCGACGAACGCCTGAAACAGCTGCTTGAGTGCCTCTACATGTTCCAGGCACCAGGGGTAATACCGTTCGAGTACCGGCTCCAGCTTGAGGCAGGTATTCACACAACGGCTGTAAATCTCGACCAGTGTCCCTTTGCGGGGAAACTTGGCCACGTTGTTTCCCAGTTCGAGTTCACTCCGTAGAGAGCTCATCAGGTCTTCGGCGTCGCTGCGATCGATGATCGTAAAGTCATCCGGCAGACCGATCGACTGACCGTAGCGTCTCAGTAGACGCGCTGCCGTAGAGTGGAACGTACCTCCCCAGATGCTCCGTGAGCGAGCCGAGGCAGCATGTTCGCGACTATCGCCCATCGCCCGCAACAGTGCATCGACGCGGCGGACCATCTCATTCGCGGCTCTGCGGGAGAAGGTCAGCAATAGAATCCGGCTCGGATCGATGCCCTGCGAAATCAGCCAGGCCACCCGGTGTGAAAGCGTGGTCGTCTTTCCCGTTCCCGCACCGGCGATGATCAACAGCGAACCGGTATCGTGACAGGCCGCCGCCCGTTGCTGGGGGTTCAGCTGCGCGAACAGGTCTTCAATGTGTTGCGGAATCTCTGACATCCGTGCCTCATTGGGGTCGAACGAAGTGAAAAACGAAACTCAACCCCTATTTTCGCGGCACAGACGATGATCGCAAGGGGCGGCCGCCAAAATTGTGCAGAACGACCGTTTTTCCCTGCGTTCAGGCTCGTTTACAGCTCACGCAAACGCATATTCCGATAGTGCACCTGGTTCACCAGGTTCCCGTGAATCTGCAGCGCGATGATCCCCTTCAGCGGAATCTGCGGGTCTGCTTCGACATAATCGACCGTCTGCACTCCGTTGATCCAGAGCTGAATCCGTGGCCCCTGGCAGCGAATCCGATACGTGTTCCAGTCATTCATCCGGACGGGCAGGTCGCGAATCTCTTTGGGCGGACCGGCCAGAATCTTCCGTCGACGCGATTCGTCATACAGACACCCCCAATACCCGGTCCCCAGGTCGGCCTGGAAACCGCTGACTTCATGATCGTCGGGAATCTCTGCAGTACGAATCTGCACACCCGCGTTGGTCTTCTCGCCCAGCAGCTTGAATTCCAGAATCAGTTCGAAGTCTTCGTACTCTTTATCCGAACGCAGAAACTCGTTCTGCTTGACCTTCTCCGTCAGGCTGCCGGCGACGATCTCACCATCTTCAATCCGGAAGATCTCCTCGTTCCCGTGCCAGCCGTTAAATGTTTTCCCATCGTACAGCGGCTGAAACCCGAGTGCCTGCTCTTCCTGCGCCGCCTGGGCGCTGATCCGTTCCAGCTGCTGTTCTGCCCGCTGCTTGAGACCCGCGTTGTCTGTTGTTGTTATTACCTGCTGTAACGCATCTCGCAGCAGTGTGTTCTCGATCGGCGTTCCCCGTTCGGCCCACGATACAATCGTCGCGGACGCGGCAACGTTCAGATCTTTCTCCTTGAGCAGATTGATGGTGAAGTTGACCGCTTCGGGAGTCGGATAACGCCGCAGCACTTCAAACACAAGCTTCTTCTCATCGTTCCGCTCCGCATTCGCGAGCGTATTACGACAGACTTCCAGCCGTTCAGCCGGCGTCATATTCAGCTGCCGGGCCACGCGGATGTATCCCCGCAGCGCACGGATTTGATACTTACGATTCTCCAGTGACTGCGCCAGATCGAGCAGCGGCGGTGCGACATCAATCGTCACCCATTTGCCCAGCAGGTCGGTCGCTGTGTTCTGTAAGGCATCCTCATTCGAACGGGCCGCCTGCACCACGGTTTTCAATGCGGTCTCGCCGCCGATCGCTGCCAGCTGATTCAGGATCAGCTGCTGTTGCTCAATCGACGCCCCGTCCATCGCCTGTGCCAGCGTCTGCGCCGTCTCTTCGAGCGGCAACCGGGAGCAGGCCGCTTTGAGGGCATCGCTGATCGCAGCATCACCCGGATTCTTCACCGCCAATGTAATCAGCTTTGGCAGATCGTCTGAAGACGTCGTTCCCCCCAGTGCCTGGATGGCAGCCTGTTTGACTTCCGGATTCGAGTGACCCACCAGCTGATAGACAGCGGGAGTCAACGAACTCAGCCGACAATCACCGGCCAGCTGAAGCCCCGCCAGTTGCTGAGAGAGTGCCTCACTCTCGACCAGCTTCCGGGTACTCTCTTCAATCGCGGACTGCACTTTGTCAGCAGTTTGACTGCCGTTCATTTTTCCAATCGTATCTGCAGTCGCCTCGGTCAGAGCAGATGGACTCTGCTTGAGCTTTCCAAACAATGCACCGAGCACCTGCAGCTGTTCGTCAGCCTTCAACACAGACACCAGCTCACCCAGCGAGAGGACTGCCTGCAGTTGTAAGGCTTCACTGTCACTTTTCAGCGCCTGCTGAATCAAAGGCAGGGCACTCGCATTTTTGGACTGACTCAGCGCGGCAATCACGAGCCCCTTCCGCTCGTCAGACAGCTCCGGATAGACGGCCACTAACGTCGTCGACGCTTCCGGTCCCACCTTACGCGCTGCCTGCAAACCAGCCCGGAATCGCGCCAGGTCGTCGGCTTTGAGTGTTTTCGCTAACAGGTCGAACCCGTCCTTGCCCAGCAGCACAATCGCCCGCTGCGTCGCCGCCAGGTTGACGTTCTCCGGCAGATCCGCTTGCAACACCACTTCCGTCAGCTCGACTGCCTCTCCCTTGTTGCTGTCAGCCAGCGAACGGGCACACATCAACAGGGCAAACGCGACTTCCTGCTTCACCGCACCCCGGTCGGTTCCCAGCGATTGTTTCAACGTAGCCGCCGCATCGCTTGTACCAATCGCCCCCAGGGCATGCGCTGCTGCAATCGCGACTTTCGGATTATCATTCGCCAGCAGTTTCGCCAGTTCAGCGGTTGCCCCTTTGTCTCTCCGTTTCGCCAGCGAGTTGATCACCCCCACCAGCTGGTCCCCCTTGACCGACTTGAGAGCCGCTTCCAGAGCCTGGTCGGCAGCGTCAGCAGGAATGTTCTCCAGAGCCGAACGGGCGTAGGTCGCCAGTTTTTCATCACCGAGATATTTGGCAATCGCAGGCACCGACTTCGCATCGCCAATCGCCGCCAGTCGGCGACAGGCCATCGCTTTATCGTAAGTGGAAGCATCGGAATTAAGAACGTTGACCAGCCGGGTTGCTTCCGAATCGGATTTCTCCGCGGCGGAAACCAGGTTGGCAGAACAGAACAGACTGACAGAAAGAATTGTGAGCAGACAGAATCTGAACGAGAACATGAGTGAGGATCCCTCAAGTGCTGAAGTAGTTAAAGCTGATTCAGGAAAACGGATGACGACGGTCAGCGGCGTAGACTAAACGGTCCACGGCTCCCGCATGGCGCGGCTCCGCATGCGGTTCGCTTCATCATCATTCACGAATTCTTCTTTGACCGGATCAAATTGGACTTTGCGACCCAGCTTCCAGGCAATCGCAGCCGCGTGGCAGGCGATGTGCGAACGGGCCATCACGTCTTCATTCGCAGCCGGCTGCGAACGGGTTTTCACACAGTTAAAGAAATCACGTACATGGAACTTGGGCGATGTTCCCGGAATCGCACTCGGCGAGGGCAGGGAGGCCCGCAAACGGTTCGAGGAAACCGCCGTCTGTCCCGAGTCACCAGTTTCGACCCAGCCTTCTTCCCCTTCGAAACGGACCGGACAGGTTCCCAGACCCATCCAGCCATTCCGCCGCATGACCAGCTTCACGCCGTTTTCGTAGACGCACTCAATCACATTGTCGTTGGGCACATCCATCGGTTCATAGGTCACGGGCATCGTGTCATCCGCTTCCAGCGCCCACTGGCAGATATCCAGTGTATGCGCGCCCCAGTCGAGCAGCTTGGCCCCGGAATCGAAATCGTAATGACCGCGCCAGGCACCATCTACATACGCATGGTTATACGGACGCCACGGTGCAGGGCCGAGCCACATGTTCCAGTCGACCACTTCCGGATCGGGTTCGGGTTCGGCAGGCAGCCAGTCGTGACGATCGATCAACTGGTAGATCGAAGCATGCACGGTATGAATCTTCCCCAGCTGACCGGACTGTGCCAGATGAGCCGCATGCGCGAAGTTTGACACATTCCGCCGCTGAGTCCCCGCCTGGAATACACGGCCGGTACGCTGAATCGTCTGCTGCAGCTTGCGGGCCAGTTCAATGGAAATCGCACATGGCTTCTCGGAGTAAACGTCTTTCCCCGCTTCCGCAGCCATCATTGAAGCGGTCGCGTGCCAGCGGTCCCCCGTGGCAATCAGCACGGCGTCAATGTCATCCCGCGCGAGCAGCTCGCGAAAATCGCGATAGGTTTCGCATTTCTGATCGCCGTTGGCTTTGTCGGCCATTTCCTTTACGGTCTTCCGCTGATCCGCACGCACATCGGCGATCGCCACAAACTGCACATCGGGCTGTTCGAGCATGTGGCTCAGCACGTAGCCGCCCCGCCGACGAATGCCGATTCCCCCCAGGATAATTCGCTCACTGGGAGCAACGGTGCCGTTCAGGCCCAGCGCGGTGCCGGGAATGATCAGGGGGGCAGAAAAGACCGTGCTGGCGGCAGCAGCGGTTTTAATAAAATCACGACGATTAAGCGCACTGGAATTCGTCATCGGTTTCTCCTCAAAAGCCATCTGAGAACAGGCTGAGTTCGGGTATGTCGTCTCTGTGAGAGTACCAAAGGATGGAAACAGGCGGGATGCTGTTTCATTTATTGTAATGGTCCCGGCGGCGTGCGTCTCTGAAATTGGCCCCATTTTGTGCAGATTTGATGCTTTCCAAACTTAAGGAAACTTATAAATACCACGCTGCGTTCCGCCTCCCGCCGAACCGATTTTGCCCTCGAATTGTCCCTCTGCTATGATGCTCCCGCCCGACGACCGCTGACCTCCTTTTCCCTGTGAAAGACGAACCATGGGACAACGTTTTAACGAACTCTCCGAAAAACTGATCGACTTCATCAACGACCAGCGGCTGTTCTTCGTCGGCACTGCCACCGCCGACAGCCGCATCAATGTCTCCCCCAAAGGGATGGACTCCTTCCGCGTCCTGGGCCCCAACCGCGTGATCTGGCTCAACATGACCGGCAGCGGCAACGAAACCTCGGCCCACATCCAGCAGGACGGCCGCATGACCGTCATGTTCTGTGCCTTCACCGGCAAACCTTTGATCCTCCGGCTCTACGGACAGGCCCGCGTGATCCATCCCTACGACAGCGACTGGACGGAACTCTCCGCCCACTTCCCCCCGATCCCCGGCGCCCGCCAGGTCTTCGATATGCACGTCGATCTGGTCCAGACCTCCTGCGGCATGGCTGTCCCCTATTTCGATTACGTCGAAGAACGCGAACAGCTCAAAACCTGGGCCACCAAACAGGGCACCGCAGGCATCCAGCAATACTGGCACGACAAAAACCAGCAAAGCCTGGACGGCATCCCCACGCACATCCTGCAAGACCAGTAATGCCCGGCATGGTTCCCGCCGGCTATCTGGCCAAACGTGTCGCGACAGAGACCAGTTGGCTCGCCAACACTCAGGTCGAGGACATCTACGCGCTCAGTAACTGCATCTCCGACGACTTCGGCGACTACACTCAATTCTGGAAACACAACAATTACTGGCTCTTCAACTCCCCCGCAGTCCTCCTCGATCTGGCAGAGGAAGCGGGCCTCGATCTGACGGGCACGAAGCTGTTCTACTACGAAGTCTTTGAGCAACAGTACCATGCAACAGGTTCCTGGCAACCCTTCACCGTCGACAACGGACTGCCCACCCGCGTCGAAGTCCCCCCGACAAAACAGCTGGAAGGCTTCGACATCGTGACCTTCTCCCTGGGCCCTGTGCCGGAATGCTCCTGCCTTTCCTGTAACCTCATGGCAGAACTCGTGCCCGTCAATCGCCACTGCCTGCTGCAAACCTTCGAGGAAGCATATACCCTCTTGTCCGCAGACGTTTTCAAAGACTGCGAACCAGGCCCCTATCGCATCTTTGCCGTGTATTCGGTGACAGAACAATAAACGGGGTAACCCCGAATCAAATTCGGGCCGAGCGCCAGCCCCGATTCCTCACTCGGTTCCCTTTCCCAGTCCAACCTCCCCCGAATATGAATTACACGCAAATCACCTTGACCTTCGTCCCTCAACCAGATAAACATTCAGACAGATCAAAGCTCGTTTAGCCCCTGTTCCACGAAAGTTCACAGGTCCATGCAACAACTTAGGCTGATTCTCTTTCTGGTCGTTTCTCAGTTACTCTGGATCCCACTGGCGATGGCGGAGACAGACTCCGCATCGGCACCCCTCACAGCAAAAAAACCGCAGCACATTGAATTCGAGCGTTGGCGGTCGATCCTCAATGACTGGCGGGCGCGCCGCGATCAACTCCGCACCGCCCGGGTAAAGGTCCGCGGTGAAGAACAATGGTCTTACACCGAGAAGTTGGCCGCAGGGAAAACGGAAACACGCATCCTGCGGCAAACTTTTAAACTGGAGGGGCGACTGGATCTGAAAAGTCAAACTCAACGCTGGTCAACAACCCGCTTCGATGCTCAAAACGAAATTCATGTCCAACTTTCAGACTTGGAGCGAATCCGGTATTGGCTCAGAAACGGCGTTGCCAGTACGGTTTCCTTCCCGCTCCGTGTCTGGGATCCCGAGTTAAAAGCGCCCCGTTCGCTCAATTACTGGAATCCACTAGACTCTGGATTCAATCAGTTTGATATCACACAAAACTGGTACGATTCACAGAGAGAAGCAGACCTCTGGTACAAAGGCTTTCTGCTCACAGGTACCACGAATCAGAAAGACTCAATCAAACTCACCAGAGACAAAGCGGCTGGCCTCCTCTATGTCAGACTAAAACGATTTTGCCCAATCAATAGAAAACCCGGAATCGTGGTGAGCGAACTCTGTTTCAATGAACGGCAGGGCTCTACGCTGATCTCGCATAAGCGCTGGATATATCCCGAAAAACAGAAGCAACCCGAACATCCGTTTCGAGAGGTCACTGTCAGCTGGGAACAGGTCGATTCGATCTGGGTCCCCACCTCCGTGACGACCGTCCGCAGCCAGGGCCAAAATATTTCCAACCTCGAACTCGAATGGAGTGATCTCAATCTCCCGCCCAGGCAGAAAGCGCCTCGTGCCATCGACGACACCCCACTGGACTGGTCCAAGATTATGATTCTCTAATAGTCTCTTTTCTCACTCACAACAGCTTCAGCGAAACAACGATGAGCATCATCTCCACACCACACATCCGCCTTCCCCTAACCGGCCTGCTGTTCCTGGTCAGCCTCTGCCTGCAGGCGCTGCCCGTACAGGGGGAAGTCACCTTGATCCCTTCCGGCAAGGCCAGCATCTGGAAATATTACGACGACGCCACTCCGCCCCGGGCCGACTGGATGTTGTCGACTTTCGATGACCAGCCCTGGTCGTCCGGCCCCGCACCACTCGGCTTTGGCGAACCGGGAATCAACACACCGGCAGGCGTGGGCACCGATCCACAGCACCGACAGATCACCGCCTACTTCCGGCACACCTTTACCGTTCCCGCCGACTCCGGCCTCCGCCAGCTGGTCCTGTTGATCCGCAGCGATGGCGGCGTCGTCGTCTACCTCAATGGCACCGAGATCGCCCGCAACAATCTGCCCGCCGGACAGGTCACTCCCCAGACCACCGCCGTCAATGCTCTGGGAGGCGTGCTGGAGCGACTCTATCAACGCTTCACAATCCCGGCTGACAACCTCAAGGCCGGCACCAACCTGCTCGCTGTGGAACTGCATCAGGCGAATCCCCGCAGCACCGATCTGTATCTGGACCTGATGCTCCGCGGCTATCAGAGTGCCGCCGAGCTCCGGCCCATCCTCAAAACCGAACAGCAACAGGCGGCCCGCGATTACCACACGCAACATTACATCGCTCCCCAGCTCAAAATCCTGGACGGCTACATTGACGGCGGTCGAGGCATGCAGGTCGATCCCCGGGGACAGACCCGCTCCCGTCGGGAACTGATCATCGTCGACCGCCAGCGGGATCCCTCTCTGCAGAAACACCTGGAATACGCCCGCTCCCAGGAGGTCATGTCGCTGCCGCCGGAGAAACGGGCACTGAAACTCGCCCAGTACATTGACCAGAGCATGTCACTGGATCAGCAGAACCGTGCCACCATGGCAGCGGTCGTCCTGCTGACAGACGAGTACGCCAACCAGGGCGTCCTGATCGGCGAAGTGACCCAGCTCTGCGGTGCCGGCGTCTGTCGACATCGGGCGCTGCTCTTCAAGATCCTCGCCGATGAAGCGGGCCTCGACGTCGCCCTCGTTCGCGGCAACTACGGAGACGCCACCCGCCACGCCGGACATGCCTGGAACGAACTGCACCTCAAAGACGGCCGACGTCTGATTGTCGATGTGATGCACCGCCGCGTCGAACCACTGACCCCCACCGGCTCCCCGATCACCGCCCGCTACCTGACCATCGACAACAAACCCTGGTACGGCACGAAAGAACCAGAGACAGAGACTCCCCCCACCGAATCAGAATAATACTTCAGAGGAGCCCCCCCAAAGCTCTCCCCCCTCCACCGGGTGGGCTCGAATGCAATTCGAGCCGAGCGCAGCGAGCAAGAGGTCTTAGAGAATGCAATCCTGCACAAAACAATCGCCCCAGTTTTCATGCACGTAGACCGCCGGAAAGCCAAATCAGCCCCAGGACATCAGCCCCGGTTGAAACGATTTTGGTATGCACCGTTCGAAAAAAAGATCGGGTGGCCCCGAATGCAATTCGGGGTTGTCACAGACAACTGGAAACTGTCAGAGCTCGCGCACAACCCGGAAAGCGAACACCGACCTCTGTCGATCCCGTTGTCGCCGTTTCGTTCAATATTAAGCGGTAAGTAAATAGACGCAATCTGAAGTAGGGAAAAGGCTTATGTTTTGATCTATGATCACCGTGAGGCCGTAATGTGCATTGGCATTAATGCGTAAATTTGATTACTATAGTACTCCGCCAAGGCCAAAAATATCCTAAATAAGTTACCTAATGTATATTGATTTGACATATAATGTAGGCAACAATTAAACGTCTTGGTGCGAGATTATACTTAAGCCTTTCCAAAACAACGGCTTACTCTTTGGTGCGGTCTATGGTACAGGTGTACTTAACTTTTCTCTGTTTCGTAGTACGACTTTTGGGAATGAAATGAAAGAACCACCGCATTTTTCGAATGCACCAATTACAGAAGCTATTATCAGCATTAACGTTGAGCCAGCAGATAATATTAGTCTTAAAAAATTGGAAAAGGTTAACTTAGGGGCGTCCTATCCAAATAAACAAGAGCGAATTGAATCAAAGGTAACACTTGAACACACAGCAGATCGGCAAAATACATCAACAACAAGTGATACCCGCGGTTATTTTTTTCTGAGTGAAGATAAAAAAAACGTTTATCAAAGTTGCAAAGGGTTGTATGCATTTAGCCGGCTTAAGCCATATGATTCTTGGCAACCATTTCAAAGCGAGGCTCAAAGAATATGGAATATTTATCGCGAAACAGTCGAGCCTGAAAACATATCAAGGCTGGCTGTACGCTTTATCAATAAAGTTGAAGTACCTCTACCTTGCCCAGATATTAGTAGGTACTTCAATTTTTACCCAGAGTCCCCGGACTCAATAGAACAAATGGTCAAAATATTTATCAAATGTGTAAGCCGTCTTAATGACATCGATGCATTTGCTTCCTTGACTCTCGCTAGGATTGAATCCGAGTCTGTAAATAGCGCAGCGTTCATTCTCGATATCGAGGTTTATAGAGATGATAAAATTCCGCAATCGGAAGAAGAAATCTGGGCATTGTTCAATAAATTCAGAGATAAAAAAAACCAAATCTTTTTAGAGTCATTCAAAGAAGATTATTTGCAGGAGTTTAAATAATGGCACCCTGTGTACCTGTTGACTTGCCTCCATCTACCACATCGTCTGTACGTCGAAGCAGTACTATTCCAGTTGCCGTGAGCCACGAGGCAGGGAAAGAATTGTTCGACCTCGTAAACAGCTTAGAATGCCAACGCAAAAATACTGGAGAAGAACTTGCGCGAACATACACTGGCAATGACGATGAAACTCTGGCTATGCCAGAGGTTGTGGTTGCCAAGTTGGAGGTGGATATTGTGGATGGTGGGGTCGCGGAATTCATCGCAGCAGACGAAGACTAAGCCAATGAATGCTTGGTGGTCTACGCCTGATGGTACTGCACTGGTACAGGGGGAATTGATACGCAATTTTGATTTTCCAAGGCTTGATTCCATTCCCACGGGGAGTGATAGACCTGAGATGAAAATCATTAAGGCTGATTGTATCATCCTTACCCAGAGTTGCGACTTAGAAAATCGTAAGGTAAATGAAGTATTACTTTGTAAATGCTACTCGTTGAGAGCAATATGCGAGATACATCAGCACTATAAAGATATCAAAATGCGTGAAGACATCCGGAAGGGCAATGTCTACGCTTGTTGCATGCTAACCTCTCCAGACAATGATGAAGATCCCGAAGAGAATTTGATTGTAGATTTTAAATCTGTAGTCAGCGTTTCGAGAGAATACTTAATGCAATTCATCGAAATTAATAATGTTGAAAGAGTATGCTTGGTATCTCCCTACACTGAGTACCTGTCACAAGCGTTCGCCAAGTTCTTTATGCGTGTAGCACTTCCAGTTGGCATTGAATCCTTTAAGAAAAAATAAGCCTAAACTCTGCTCATTTTTTCTACTTCCATTCTTAGCAAACTCTGCCCCCAACATAATTCATACACTCAACTGATACTACATAGAGCGTAGCGACTTCGTATCAGATCTGACAACCCGCGAATATGAGCGGATGTCAGTAGCGATATTTCGAGGAATGGTAGGAGAGAACTAAATCTCAAACCCCGGCTCGGCCCGAATTTTATTCGGGGCCACCCTCTGATTCACTTGCTTGTGTTTAAAAGGCCCCCACCCATTCACGGTACCGGGCCCCAGATCTTTTCCAGCAGCGCAAACATCCGCGGGTCGTGCGTCTTCAGTTCCGCGCGGACGAACGGATAAAAATCGTTCACGCCGAAATACGCCTCGGTTGACTCGGCGAAATACTCCTTGTGGTTGTTCATCCCGTAGTGCTGCACCGTCTGACCGGTGTGTGACAGCACTTTTTCATACAGACCGTTTTCCTTCGCAGCATCGTAAACGGCAATCACCTCAGGCTGATCGAAACTCAAGACCTGATCGTGGTAGGCGTGTGCCAGCTCATGCAGGACCACATACGGATGCTGGGCCCACATGTTCCGGGCGAACAACTGTGCGGCCACCGGAATATGCACGTGCTTCGCCAGCCGCGGATCATGTCCGTTCGCCACGAGCCAGGCCCGGTTGGGATGGTACTGCATACGGTCCAGTTGCGGGTGCTTGAGTTCCAGCCAGATCCGCACCTCCTGTAACTGTTTCACCCGTTCCGCAGGCACGATGAACTTCACCCGCTGCAGGTGGTTCCCCAGCGCCGCGAGCGCCTGCGCTCCCACCTGCGCATGCGGCTCGGAAAACAACGCAGGATCGACGTCCACCTGCCAGCCTTCCACTTCCCGTTCCACCGGATCAAACGACGGAGCAGGGGAGTCCGCCAGTAACGGCGGACATACCAGGCTCCAACCGACAGTCACCACAATCAATGTCAGCCAGCCAGCAACCGTCCGCGAGAAAGTTTGACAATGCCGCATCAGAGGGCCCTTTTTTCTAAATGCAGGAATCACAGAGGTTTCGATTTTAATGGCTCCACAGCAGGAACGAAACGCAAAAACCGATTTCCGGTTTTCCCACTGGCATCCCACAGACGAACGTCTAAAATGAGTTCAGACGCGTCCACTTCCTGAAACGTCTTTGAGTTGCCCTGTCATGAATCTTGAAACCCAGACCGAATCGACCCCGAAACCTCCGCGCTCCTGGCGGCAGTCGCTGCCCGGCGGCCTGCTGGATAAACCGCAAAACGGAAAACAGATGCTCGTTTATTATGTCTCACGGGTGCTCGCGTTTTATGTCATCGCGATGCTCATACTCATGCTCGCACAGCGACGGCTCATTTATCAGCCGACCCGCGTCCCTGAACTTTCGACAGATCAGACCGCTGCCCCGTACGGCATCATCCACGAAATCACCACCACGACCGACGACGGCCTGGACCTCAAAGGCTGGCACTACCTCGCGGGACAGGTCGCCTGTACCGACCAGGGGGAGTGCGATGCGGAACTGGCCAAAGGCCGCCCCGTGGTGATTCTGCTCCACGGCAACGGAGGCAATCGTCTGCATCGCGTGGAAACCTGCCGTCTGCTGGCCAGCCTGAACCTGCACGTCTTCGCCTTTGACTATCGGGGCTACGCCGAAAACCCGGGCAGTCCCTCGCAAACCGGGTTACTCAACGATGCTCGTGCCTTCTGGAAATACGCGGTCCGCGAACGCAAGGTCGACCCGGGGCGGATCATCCTCATGGGAGAATCGCTGGGAGGCGGCGTCGCCACCTTACTCGCCAGCGAACTCTGTGAACAGCATACGCCACCGGCCGGGCTGATTCTGCGTTCTACCTTCAGCTCGATGGTCGATGCCGCTTCGCACCACTATCCCTGGGTGCCTGTCTCCTGGCTGCTCTGGGATCAGTACCCCAGCCAGTCAGTCATCCCCAACATCGTCTGCCCGCTGCTGGTCATCCATGGCACCGAAGACGAAATCGTCCCTTACAAGCTCGGCAAAAAACTGTTCGACGCCGCACCGGCTTCCTCGGAGACCGGGATTCCCAAGCAGCTGGTCACCATCGAGCGGGGCAGTCATAACGGGCTGATGTATGAAGCACGCCTCAAACTCAGAGACGCCTACGACGATTTCACCCGCGAACTGTTTCCGGCGCCATCCCTGCCCTGACTCAGGTGCGTTTGCTGCGAAAATCGCTGGGTGTCTCGCCGGTCAGCTTGCGAAACGTACGCGTGAAATAAGCGGGCGAAGAGAAGCCCAGCTTACGGCTGATCTGGTCAATCGTCATCGAAGGATTACAGAGCATCCGCTTCGACTGCCAGATTTTGATTTCGTTGAAGTACGCCATGATGCCGCAGCCGTATGTTTTCCGAAACGCATTTTTCGCAAGCGTCGGACTCACGTGTAACTCCCCGGCGACTTCGGAAATCGTCAGTCGGTCATTCACGCGGTTCAACAGCAGTCGGCGGATCTGCAGCGCGATATCGTCTTCACTGCTGGCAGCAGCTGCCGGTTTTAAGGAGTCGATGACCAGCGACAGAAACGACATCAGACTGCTGGCGACTTCCAGTTTCGAGTGTGAGTGTTCGGCAACCAGTTGATCGGCCATCCGCCAGAACGCATGCTGCAGTTCGGGGTTTCCCGCGGAGCTGAGGGGATGCACACCGGTCACCAGCGTTTGCAGATCATGACAGGCCTCGGCCATTCCCGAATCTTCGGGCCAGTCACCCAGTCGTTCCGGATCGACCAGGAATGCAATTGTAGAAGCGGTATGCGGGCCGCTGTTCATCCAGTGATGATCCACGCCCGGCCCGATCATGCAGAAGTCGCCTGAATCGAGCACCTGTCCGCCATCGGGGGTGAGCAGTGTTAATGGTCCCTGCAGACTCCCATGCATGGCGATCACCGCGTGGTTATGCTTCTGCGTCGTGGTTCCCGCGGGAAAGTGACCGGAGGTGAACCGGGCGAACGGCCCCGGCGTTGGATGATAATAGGCCAGGTAGCTCCAGCTCTGTTTCAGCGATCCCATCCGCTTTGGTCGCGTGGAGGGGAGGTAGTAAGACAGATCCGCCTTTTCGGCGTCCGGAGAGAGTTCACGTTGAATGAAAGGAGACAGTCGCTCCGTTTGATTGATGGAAGATTCCTGACGCATGGGTGCCCGACTCGTCTTCTCTGGTTCGTAATTCTGCGAACGCGATTCAATTTCCCTGAGCTGTTGCTGCACCCGTGGGTGCCTCTGTCAAACCAGTTCAGGGAACCTGATCTTTCAGAATTATGAGCACATTTGATTATAGTCAAATCAGACATAATCCCAACCGGTGTAAACATGTGGCCCACGAGCAATCATCATAAGCCACTATCTATCAGGAAGATAGAACAAATCCATGTCTCAGCATGTGAATGTCCGATAGTGAAATCTTTCGGTCTGATAAGGCATATCAGATTCTTTTTTTCCGAGTAGAGTGGTACGTGGCAAGACTGAGAATTTCGCGCTGACATCCGTTGTCCTGTCAGTTTCTCCCGAAACTGTCAGCAAACAGCAGTCTGCTTCCAACCAGCACCAGGGCCTGAGACAGGTGAGCACCCTCCTTCCTGTGAAACAGTCCCTCCGCGCACACGTTCTCTGCAGCCGCGCTCCATCCAGACGTGAAAGTTCATTTTTTTTAAACCTGTTATATGGTTTATAAACCTTAGAAAAAGGATGAGTCACGTGAAACGCAAAGCATTCACACTGATCGAACTTCTGGTGGTGATCGCGATTATCGCCATTCTGATTGCCCTACTGCTTCCCGCCGTGCAACAGGCCCGTGAAGCGGCTCGCCGCAGCACCTGTAAAAACAATCTCAAACAGATGGGACTCGCTTTCCACAACTATCACGACGCCTTCACGACCTTCCCGATTGGCGCTCAGGTCCCCATCTACCAGGCCAACTGGCGGGCCTCCATCCTGCCTTACATTGACCAGGCACCACTTTACAACCAGACCACCCAGACACCTGCCAACGGTCGCGGCTACAACACCTTCAACGGGTGGACCGGCGACGGTGGATACGGCACCGGAGCCGGATCGAATGAGATCCTCAACAACGCGCTGATTCCTTCCTACAAATGTCCGTCGAGTACCTTGAGCGCCTTCTTCGAAGGGACCGCCAACGGCATCTCACCAGGCCAGTCCAACGGCGACATCGGCATGACCATGGACTACGTCGGGATCGCCGGTGCTTACACCGCCTCAGCCCCCTACAACGCGAATGCTGTCGACAACACTTACTACGGCGTCATGGCACAAAATGGCATGCTGCAGATCGGCAAAGCCATCAAAATGCGTGACTGTACCGACGGAACTTCCAATACCATCATGGTCGGCGAAGACTCCGGTGTGATCGCTGGTGTCGACTACCGCAAGAACCTCTCAGGCGGCTGGTCCGGTCACCGTGGTGTCTCCACCAGTGGCGGTTCCGGATATGGCGGCGGTGGCGTCGTGACGATTCGCTATTCTCCCAATCCGAAAACGAAGCCCGCTTACACGGGTGCCGGTTTTAATAACGGACCGCTGACATCATTCCACACCGGCGGCGTACATGTGCTGCTGGCCGATGGTGCCGCCCGCTTCATCTCCGACAACATCGACTTCAACACGCTCCTCGCTTTGGGCGCGCTGAATGACGGCCAGGTTGTCGGCGAATTCTAATCGAACTTTACAGCATCTTCAGCACACACCTGCATCAGCGCCGCAGGTGTGTGCGCCGCTGATTTGAGGAACAGAGACCATGACTTTTTCACGGTTACAGAACACGATTCAAGCAAACCTGCTCCAACTGGGCGTCGCAGCCTGTCTGATCTGCCTGCTGTCAGGTTGTGGCGGTGCCCGGGCGGAGTCTCAACCTATGGGAACCGTCTCCGGTACGGTCACGCTCAAGGGACAACCACTCACGGACTGTCGCGTGAATTTCATCTCCCAGCAGGGCGGCTCCGGTGCAGGCGGCGATCTGCAGCCCGATGGCAGCTTCAGCTTTGAAGGTCCCATTCCCACCGGCACCTACAGTGTGTTTATCACCCTGCCGGAAATCTTTACACCCGCACAGGCGCAGTCGAAATCCGGTCTGGCGAGTGTTCCGAAAAAATACCACAGCCAGTCGACATCCGATCTGACGGCCACCGTCACAGAAGGCGACAACAATCTGACTCTGGAACTGAAATAGCTTTACCCTCCATGTCGGATGTTACCTGATTTTTTTCCGAAAGTACCGGTGCAGGAACCCCCGCGCACCGGTTACACTATCAGATACACAATACAACTGAGACATTGCCGAATTCCCCCTCTTTCTCACCAGGACAAGAAACCTGACACCATGCATGACACCACCCTTCACGCTCGCATCGTTTATTTTCCCTCACTGGTTCGCTGCTCACTGACACTGCTCGTGCTGTCAGTAGCCGGCATCCTGACACCGCTCAGTGCGTCTGCCGCCGAGTTGATGGCGGGAGCCGCCAAGGTGGATATCACGAACCGCGATGTGCCCCTGGTAAATGATCCGCTGTATGTGAAGGCCCTGGTCATCAAAGAGGGAGACAACACCGCCGCCATCGTCACGGTGGATGCGGTTGCCATCGGCGAAATCGGTTCGATCACCAACGAGTACCTCGACAATGTCCGCGGGCAGATCGAAAAAGATCTCAAGATCAGACCGCAGAACATCATGATCAACGCCAGCCACTGTCACGGCATCGTCTGTAACGACGTCGAACAGCGGACGGTGCAGGCGATTAAAGAGGCCGCGAAGAAACTGGTCCCCGTCAAAGTCGGGGTTGGCACCGGTCACGAAGACCGCGTTATGGAAAACCGCCGGCTGTTTCTTAAGAACGGTAAAGAAGCCGACGTCCGTCACGCCTATTCGCTCCCCCCGGATGAAGAAGTGGCCGGCATCGGTCCTATCGATCCGGAGATCGGCATTCTCAAGCTCGACACACTGGATGGCGAAACCGTGGCCGTCGTGTATAACTTCGCCTGTCACCCCATCCAGGGCGTACCCAACAAAGGGAACACCGCCGACATGAGCGGGCTGGCGTCTCAGGTCATCGAAGACAACCTCAGTAAAGATACCATCGCTCTGTTCGTGCAGGGATGTGGCGGCGACATCAACCCGGTGCAGTACAAAGACGTCGACAATCCCCGCGACGCCGAAGTCCTCGGGAACATGCTCGCGCTGAGTGCCCTGAAGGCAATCCGCAAAATCCAATGCACCGAGAACAGCGGCCTCAAAGTCATCAACGAAACTCTGACACTCCCACGTTCCAACAATGAAAAACGGATCGCGGAACTCAAGCAGGAACAGGAGCAGCTGCTCAACTCCCTGCAGGGAACCAGTCTGAACCTCAAAACATTTCTGCCGTTGATCGTGAAGTATAAGCTGTATGAAGAGAGTCCGTCCTACTATTCGCACCGTTACATGCTGGAACAGAAGCTGGGACGAGATGGCCTGAAAAAGCTGGACGCCGAGAACCGCGCCAACATGGAACGCTACATCAACAACATCTACAAGATGGAAAAGATGAGCCGCAACAAAGCGAACCTGGCACTGCTCACCAAGCACCAGACCCGCAACCAGGCCGCAGGCAAAACCATCGACGTGGAAGTGGTCGCCTTCAAGCTCGGCGACTTCCGCATGATCACCTTCCCCGCCGAACTGACGGTCAACATCGGTCTCAACATCAAGCAGAAGTCACCGTTTGAAAACACATTCGTCGCCGGCTACACCAACGGCTACAACTACTACGCCCCCACCGCGGATCAGCTGAAGAACGTCGGCAACGCCCAGGAAGACAGCGACTGCCTCTTCGCCCCCGAATGGCAAGCCATCTTCGAAGCCAAAGCCCACGAACTGATTCAGCAGCTGAAGTAAGACCAGCAAAGCATTAAATGGGTGGGCCCGAATGTAATTCGAGCCGAGCGCAGCGAGCAGGAAACTGACGGTAGGGCCTCACGTATTCAGAGCATGCTTGCGCTACTGAAATCACCTGTAAAACGTCAGAAGGCATCAGATCCGCGTCCACCTTTGCTGTGGTTTATTAGATTTTCGATAATCAAATAAACAAACTATCCTCAAACTGATTTCCTTACTCCTGTCTGAAACATTCTTGATTCGAGGAGCACGGGAATATGTCATCAGGGAAACAGTTGGGGATTGCTTTTGTGATCCGAATTGTCCTGCTTTCGGGAATTGCATCAGCAGACGCGGCTGACCCGCAGCAATCTGCACCCCGGTCGATCTCAGAGCGTGAATTTCGTGCTGCCTACGTCGACGCGGCGAAAAAATTCAACGCCGCTTACCAGAACATCCAGTGCAAGGCCCGGTGCCGTTATCGATTGGATGATCCCAATAATCTGTCCCATAAGAGACGCTATGACTTTACCGCCCATCTGCTGATGAAAGGGGACTCTGCGGTTACCATTCAGGATTACGCGCAAGAGACGCCGCGGGGAGGAACCGATACCAGCCAGGTGGCCTGCGCCACCTCGCACTACGCGTTTGAGCTTCATAAGACCAGGCGAAACCACCCCTATCAGCTGAATTATTTCACGCGCACACCAGACCGGGTTGCACGGACTCGACTGATCCTGGGGAATGATGTTGACGTCTATCTGTGTGCCGGCAGCTTTATGTACCATAATCCCTTTGAAGCGATTATCAATAAGCCATCCTTCACCGTTGTAAAACTGGAACGCCTGGCAGCAAATCCAAGCGGCACAGACAATCGCGTCACCCTGGATTTCAAACTGACCAACGACCCCTGGTCAATTTCTGGTGGTCATATCGTCTTTGCCCCGCAGTTGAACTGGGCCGTGCTGGAATACCGTTACCGCTGCGATTACTCGGACACGGATTATTCGATCTTCACAGGCAGGAACTCCTTTTCTTCACCCCGCAAGAATACGATTCTATTTCCAATGAGCTGCGAGCTTGAGGCGGTACACCATCACTCCGGCATGCAGCCCATCCGCGAACAGCACACTGCACAGCTCACCGACTTTTCGCTGGGCACGGTAGACGATGCCGTCTTCCGCTTGTCAAACTTCGGTTTATCAGACATCCCACTCGCGAAACCCACTTCAACAACAGGTAAGCAAATCATCGCGCCCCGTTGTGAATTTAAAGACATTCCCGCCAACAAAACAGCGCGGCAGAAGGTCACCATTCAAAACACCTCCAGCCTGCCAATCCAGTTACTCGGAGCTATGGTTCCCTGCACGCCCAGTGGATGCGCGTACGCCGAAGGGCTCCCCTTGCGCATTCCTGCAGGCCAGCAAGGCAGTTTTACCATCCTGTTCAAAGCCACTACTCCGGGAAAATTCAACACCGAAATCGAGCTCTATACCGACCAACCAGGGCAGACAAAAATTAGAATGCCACTCTACGGTACTGTAAAAGAGAACGCAAAAGTGCAACAGAAGAAGTGACCGATCTCAGTTCCGACATCTGCAGTTGTGTGGGCCCGAATGCAATTCGAGCCGAGCGCCGGTGCAGGAAACTGGCGGAGAGACCTCACGTGTTCAGAGTATGCTTTAGCTACTGAAATCATACCAGGTCCTATTCTCCCGCCTGGTACAGATCAGCTAATTCAAGAGCCTCGAGATAAACCTGATCAACGAATGTATTCATAAAGTTGTCTGACCCAAACACCAGCGCGCCCCCATTTTCAGTACGGGATACCTGCAATCCGTCCTGACGAGGCTCAAGACGCCACACCTCCGCGATCATTGCTGATGTCAGAGCGGGAAGCCGGGGTAACAAATCGCGAAATGAGGTCCACAGTCGCTCCCGTTCCTCGCTGGTCCGCCTGCTATTCAATGCGAAACTCATTTTTGGTCCGTCATACTCCGCAAAGGACGGAGCATCCTTGTTCCAAACCGTTTCCCCTGTAAAGATAGCCCGGATTTGCTCAAGGTCTTCTAACAACACTTCCGGGTTCGCAAAGTACGTGCAATGGGAATTGAATGGTACCTGCCAACCAGTATCAGAAAAAACCTTGATGGATTTGGGATCGAGCTGTTCGATCACCTCAGTGATGAGCGTTCGCAGATACTGCAGTCTCTGATAAACGGCTTCATTCTCTGGATCGGGGTCACCATTGGGTAAATGACGAGTCGTCCAGTATGTATAATAGCGAAAGAAGCCGATTTGAGCGTAACCATCATGGTATTTGTACTGATAGTCTGAATCCCAGGCACCAACATCGACGGCAATGGCATCAGGGAATTCCTCTGACGCAAGATCCGAAGGGTTGCTCCACAAGCCTGTTTCAACAGAATACTTTTGCGGCTGCTTGCGTCTGGGCCGAGAGAAATACTTCCGTATTTCTTCAGTAGTATTGATTTTGGAAGATTCGAATACATACCGGTTCAGTTCGTTTCCATGAATTTTAAAACTGCCCCAGTCATGCGTGAGTGGAATCGACGTGTTCTCAAACAACTCAATGAGCTGTAGAAACGTTTTTTCCCCTTCAAATTCCTGTTTACGGGGGAAAATATGAACGTCGAAACAGATCGGCATGAGGATTTTCAATTCACTGGATTAAACTGACATTAATAACTCTGGTGAACCCTACTCCCAATCAAACCATTTAGGTGATGTGGGATCATACCAGTCGCGTTTCCGCAACCACTTCTCATAGTTCAGATAGATAATTCGCAGCCCCTTTTCGTTCCGCTCATCCCAGAACTCTTTCAACATTTGATGCAGAAAAGCAATGAGAGGTTTATGGTCGGACAGCTGTGCCAGTTCATCTCGGGGTGATGCGCTGTTCGGTAAGGCGAAATGCAGAACCAGTTCTGACCACATCAGGTTTGTACTGATATCAATCTTGATCATTAACCACTCTTGAAATCCATGCAGGATTCCACCGTGGCAATTCATATTCGCGCCCATCAGATAGGCGACTGCAGAATCGTAACTGACTTCCGAAAGACACATTCCGGGGCGCGTCAGCATCACTTCGATTTCATAGGGTAAGTCCATGGCTCTCTCCTGAAGCTACGACGTCGATCATAGCATCATTGAGATGAGTGAACCATAGGGATAAGAAAGCGCTCCGGGTGCCACTGTCGGCTTGGCCTGACGAACGGTTCTTCCTGTCCCCCTGACTTGCACCCAAAGGTTGAGCGCCACCCGGCGGGCGGACACACAGGTGCTGCCCCTACGGTTCAAACTCACCATGAAAGAATGGGTGAGCCCGAATGCAATTCGGGCCGAGCGCAGCGAGCAGGAAACTGTCGGTGGGATCATGCAAGATCAGAACACAACTGCGCTGCTGACGCCAACACGTCTCGGGCAGGATTTTCTGCAAACCTTACTTCTTCTTAATCGTCAGCCACAGGTAAGGCAGTTCGAGGTCGGGTTTCGGGCGGTCGGTGTTGCGTTTGGGGCTGATCCCTTTGATGACCGCGGTCGCAGTGTGCTGCCTGGCTTTGTCTTTGACGCTCGTACCCTGGATTACCAGCGGGCCCTGAAACGTGACGTCCTTCTTCGCTTCCAGCTTCAGCTTGACCGACTTGCCCCCCTTGTCCTTGACCTGGGAGACGACCGGTTCGCAGGTCACTCCTTCAGGCAGCCCCGCGATGCTGACTTCGATGTCGTCGCTGAAACGGGGACTCTGACGGTCGATGGTCACGTCGATCTCCAGCGGCTTGTCGCCTGCGGTCAGCGTGTACTGTTCGTTGGCAGCCTGCAGGGAGAAGTCTGCTTCGGTTGGCAGAATCGAAAGCAGGTACACATAGCGGAAACCACCATGCTCGAAACGGTCGGTCACCTGCAGCCGGTATTCGCCGTCCGCGGGAATCGTATAGTCCAGCGCAGCGTCGTAGAAATTCCGCCGGGGATCGTCGATCTCTTTGAGCAGCTTGCCCTTCGCATCGAACAGCTTTATATACGGATCAAGCGGGTAACCCAGTTTGTGAGAATCAACTTTGAAGGTGAGCTTCTCGCCCTTTTTCGCAGTGAAACGATAAACGTCAATCTCCTGTGCAGCGGCCACTTTCCCCGTCACCGTGGCAGGTACCGTCAGTTGCTGACCTGCCTCAGACTGCGTCTCTTTCGTCTCCAGCACCACGGGTGTCGTGCTGAGGGGAATCGTCAGGTTGTTTCCCAGTTCCGGAGCGCTCAGCAGCGCATCCTGGCTCAAATCGGAAACCGCAGGCATCAATGTCTTGAGCTTGTCAGACAGATTCCAGCCATCCAACCTAACCGGCTGTGCCCTTGAGGGATGCCAGGCCAGGGGCAGACTGTGATCGACGAACGGCCCCGTAGTCAGCGTCAGTCTATAAATGTAAGAGGCGGCGCCTGCAAAGCGGATCGTACTGTTCGGATCAGCGGGAAACGCGAACGTGCGGATATAATACGTGCCCTCTTCGGGAGCGGTATAAACAATCCGCGGATCGAACCACAGGGTATCGTCCATCTGCTTCAGCACCGTTCCCCGATGATTCAGCAGCTGCAGCACGCTATCCATGGGAGAACCCAGTTGTTCGTTGGCGACCTGTGAGGCGACCAGCGTCTGTCCCTGCTTCAGCTTGACCTGATAGATGTCGACATCACCCGCCTTAGCCAGTACACCGTTAACCGTCACCGCTGGCTGTTCAATTTTCTGCGCGTGTTCCAGATCTTCATTCGGTTCCGCGCCTGTCACTTCGGGCAGCGTCCCGACCAGGAACGGTCGAATCTCAGAGGCCCCTTCGGCATTATGAAAGCGGAGCCAGTACAGACCCGGTTTGGCTTCAGTAGTGATTTCGACCGTGAACTGTTTCTCTTTTCCCTTGGCGGGCTTCTCGGGGATCTCGATTTTGAGACCCGGCTGCGACGTCCAGACCGAAACCGGCTGTGTCCCCAGGGTCTTGTCGACGCTGACTTCGACCTTCTGTCCGACCTGGCCTCCCGCGGGAGTCAGGTAGTTCACGCTGGGTGGAGCCGCAATGACGCTCGTCCCCAGACTGAATACCAACGAACAAGAGAGAACGGCGGACAGAATCGGGGCGTGGCAGGACATTGGTAAACTCATTCTCAGTCGAAGTGCGGGCTCGGATTAAGCGAACAGTTCCGGAATCGGTGTCGGATCGCTGACGAGGTGCGACGGACGACCTTCCGGCGTGTAGAGCACCTTGTCGGGATCGATACCCATCTTGGTGTAAACGGTGGAGACAAAGTTTTCCGGAGAGAGCACACGTTCGACTGCGGAGTAGCCGGCCTTGTCGGTAGCCCCCAGTGCCAGTCCGCCCGGTGTTCCACCGCCGGCCATCAGCACCGACATCGCGTTCGACCAGTGGTCGCGACCGGCGCCCGGATTGATTTTCGGCGTACGGCCGAATTCACCCAGGGCCAGTACCATGGTCGTATCCAGCAGACCCCGCTCATCGAGGTCTTCGATCAGCGTGGCGATCGTGTTTTCAAAGGAAGGCATCCGGCCATTGAACGTCTTGAACAGACTGCCGTGATTGTCCCAGCCCCCTTCATACAGCGTAATGAAAGGCACGCCGGCTTCCGTCAGACGACGGGCCAGCAGGGCACGTTGACCGAACGAGGTTCGACCATATTTATCACGCAGTTCGGCAGGCTCGCGATCGATCTCAAACGCGGTCTGCGCTTCGGTGGAAGCCACCAGGTTGTAACCCTGTTCGTAGTATTCATCCAGGTTCAATACCGGATCGCCGGCGACTTCGTCCCGGATCCGCTTCAACTGGTCGACCTGCTCTCGCAGATCGCGGCGGGTTTTGTAGCGGGCATCGGTCAGACCGCTGGGCAGTGCCAGGTCGCGTACGCGGAAGTTGGACGAATTCGGGTTGTCCGACATCACGAACGGAGCGTACTTGGCTCCCAGGAAGTTAGGTCCGCCTGAACGTGACATGCTGGGCATGGTGAAGTAAGCGGGAAGATTGTTGGTGGTCGGCTTTTCGTGTGCGACGACCGAACCCATGCTGGGATGGAAGCTCACGAAGGCACCACAGCCTACAGGAATTCGTGGTGGAGCACCGGTCATCATGTAGTGGTTGCCGGCACCGTGGTTCCCCTGGTTGTGACGGATCGAGCGGATCACCGAGCATTTATCGAAGATCGACGCCAGCCGCTTCATGTGCTGTGAGAACTGGACCCCGGGCACCTTGGTGGGAATCGGGTTGAATTCACCCCGGATTTCAACCGGTGCTTCCGGTTTGGGGTCAAACGTTTCGTAATGCGAAGGACCACCGTCCATCCAGATCAGGATCACGCTTTTAGCGGTCGCCTTGCGCTGGGGAGCATCGGTTCCTTTGGCCTGCGCCTGCAGACGCAGCAGATCCGTCAGCCCGAGGCCAGTCATGGCACCCAGACCCAGCTGCAGGCAATTTCGTCGTGTGATTCCATTGCAGTTTTTTGAAACGTTCATCATTTCTGATCCTGTTCGAATAGATGTCAAACAATGTTTCCTGGTGGAGCAGGGGACGTCAGTTTTTGAAGAGGTATTCCGGCGTATTGAGCAGGGCCCACATCAGGTCTTCAATCACCTGCTGTCGGCTGGCGCCTTCCTCTTCAAACAGGGAGCGCCCCAGTCGTTTTTCTTCGATGGTTGGATATCTTGAATAAGCCGTCAGATACAGTTCTTCCATAATCTGATCGGGTGTCATTTTACTTTCGGCCCACTTCGCACTGTTCGCATTCTTGGACTGAATGCGGGAATACAGATCACGAGAGTTCATCATGTGCAGCACCTGCACCACTGTGGTATCGGTCGTCCGTTCGCACGGCGGATCCTGGTTCGGGTCGGGTCGACCAAACGAATCGAGGAAGACCGAGCTCACACGATGCGTCCAGATCTGTTTGGCCGTTGAATCCTTGGGCATCGCTGAAAATGTATCGGGCACGCCGATCATTTCACTCACGCTGTCCAGCAGAACTTCAGCCCGCAGACGCTGACGGTAATGCCGCGAGTAGTTGCGGGTGTCGCCCACATTGGTTTCATTGGGGATCGCACTCAGACTGTAAACGTGCGACAGCACGATTGTCTTGATGTATTGTTTCAGATCAAATTTCTGCTCCCGGAACTTCTGACCCAGGGCTTTGATCAGCGGCTTGTTCGAAGGAGGATTACTTTCGCGAAAATCGTCAATCGGCTCGACAATCCCCCGTCCCATCAGGTCGGCCCAGACGCGGTTGGCATTCACTTCGGCGAAGAAATGATTCTGAGGCGAGATAATCCAGTCTGCCAGAATTTCGCGTGGATCCTGGTTTTCTTTGAGCTCAGGCACTTCGCCAAACAGGGGGCGTGGCGGCAGGACTTCGTTGGTCAACGGGTGCCGTACGCTACCGGAGTTGGAAGTGAAAACCATTTCCTCAGATCCCGAAATCGGGGCCGAGATCCCGCGGCCTTTACGGCCGATTTTGGCGAAGTAGGCTGCAAAGCTGTAGAAATCGTCCTGACCCCAGACTTCGTTGGGGTGGTGATGACACTGGGCACAGCTCAGTCGAATTCCCAGAAAGAGCTGACTGACAATCGTAGTGAGCTCTTCAGGTTTGCGGCGATCGCGGAACATGGTTACCGCGCCGTTGTGCCACGTTCCTCCCTTGGCGGTCAGCAATTCGTGTGTGAACTGATCGAGGGGTTTGTTCTGGTGAAACGACTCGCGAATCCAGGCATCATAATTCAAGACGGTCTTGATACCCACATGGTACGGATTGGGACGCAATAAATCGGCCCATTTGTTGGCCCAGTGATCGCCGTACTCGGGCTGTTCCAGCAGATAATCGACCAGTCGTTCCCGCTTGTTGGGAGAGGGATCCTGCAGGAAGGCCCGTGCTTCTTCTGCGGTCGGCGTACGACCAATGATGTCCAGGGAAACCCGACGCAGATAGGTCGCGTCATCAATGGGATCAGACGGTTTCAGACCGTATTTCTGCAGCTTGTCCCAGACCAGCCCGTCAATAAAGTTATTGCGGGGCAGCTTGGCATAGTATTCGTCGGCAACTTTGTGGTTGGAAGGAATCGTCACACTCAGGGAAGCAAATTTCCCCATGTAGCGGGCAATGATCGAGGCTTCGCCCATCAGAGAGCCGGCGGTGACCAGACCGTGTTCATCTACGGAAACGTAAACGCTTTCGCTGGACATGAACTCGGCCAGATCGGTGATGTCCCGGGTCGAGCCATCGCTGTAATGAGCGGTGACGACCATCTGCTGCTTTGTTTTCGGCAGCATGATCCGTTCGGTCGGTTCTGCGGAAATCTTGACGAGCTCGGGAGTCCCTTTGACTTCGCGGGTCGCCCCTTCGGAAATCCAGCGTTCGAGCAATGCATAATACTGACCGTCGGCGGGCAGTTTTTTACCACCGCCGTGAGGAACCTTACCGGCGCCTTTCAGCAGCACCAGGCTTTGTTCGGGTGCCAGCGGCGAAGCACGTCGTCCTCGCGATTCCTTAACCAGGGCGTTGTAATCGTAATCGGGATCGAAGGCGAACATCGACAACTGGAATCCCCCCTGACCACGCTGCTTCCCGTGACAGGAACCGCCATTACAGCCGAAGCGGGAAAACAGGGGATGGATGTCCCGCTCGAAATCGAGCAGGGCCTGCCGGTCGAAGTCTTTCACCTGAACCGGAATGTTAATCTTCTGCCCACCATCAATGACGGTGACTGTTGCGGTTCCATTCGCCAGGGGCTTGATTACGCCCTGGGCGTCAACCTGCACAACGGCGGGTTGCTGAGATTGAAACTGCACATCGCGGGTCAGGTCGACAAAACTCTTGTCCTGCTGACGGGTCACGATCAGTTGCTGACGGGAACGGGGTCCATTCAGTTCAACTTTATCCGGATAGACGCTGACCTTTGATTCTGCCGGGGGCGCTGCTTGCGCGGAAAGAGCGGAGAGCAGAATCAGGCAGCCGAGAACATGATAGAGTAGAGATTTCATCTCGTCTTTCTATCCCAAATCAAAGGAAGGATACGCTGTGAGGTTTGGCGGTAGTAGCGCTGCGGGGGAAAGTCGGGCAGGTCGTCTTTGAGACGTCAGATAAATATTCAGCAACCCGGCAAGCACTGCGGTATCGATAGTTTGGGCGCCAACTAATATATATTGTCTCTTATATTTCCTATTCGTCAACTTTCATTTAACAACTTTATTTATGAAACACCGCTTAGGATACCTTCCCTGAGCTGCAAAAACTACCCCTTATCCCAAAAAATGAACCGTATGTATACCTGCCTGGCGGCAAAAATGGCTGTTGTACTGCTTAAACCAGCTTTTCCAGCTCCGATCTGACGTATCCGATCCGATCTGTGATCGCAAAATTCGAATTCCAGGGCTGCGGAAACAGAATCGCCTGTCCGCCATGCTCCCGGAATTGATCGATGTTTTTGTGCTGGTCATCAATCAACACGACATCTGGTTTCGCGAGCAGGTACTTTTGAGTCCCGATCATGAAGTCCATATACAGCGGTTCCTGGAAGTGCTCTCTGAGCCATTCCACCTTGGCTGAAGCACAGGCAGCGCTGCGACTGGGAGAGGTGCTGATAGTAAATGGCGCGGTCTCTCTAAGCAGTGTCAGCAATTCATTCAGCCAGGGATAAGGTGGGAACTCGGCCCAGAAGCGGCCCCCCAGTCCGTCGACCGGTTTCCAGAATTCGTCTTTGGTCATGCCCAGCACACCCGCGTAGTCGGCTTCCCCGTCCGGCCACTTATCAGCCAGTTCGCGTTGACCGTGCAGTTCGAGGATCGCGCCCATGAAGTCGGCAATCACGCCATCCATGTCCAGTAAGATATGTCGTACAGCCATGCTGTTTTTTCGCTCCACTCAGTAACTTTGATTATAAAACAGTAGGATTACCCATCGAGCATATAATAAACTGGAACTGACAACCATTGTGGAAGTCTTTTTTAACCAGGATTGAAATACTGATGACCAACTGGATTCCGCTGGGCGATGTTTCCGAGATCAAACCCGGCAGCCGAAAACTATATACCCTCCACGGCACCGAGATCGCCGTCTTTCATGTCACCGAACCGGAACAGCCGGGAACCTTTTACGCGATTGACAATGCCTGTCCGCATCAGGGTGCCACGCTGATTGAAGGCGAAGGCTGCGGCACCGAAGTCAACTGCCCCCTGCATGACTGGACGTTCGATGTGGCCAGCGGCGAGTGTCTGGATTTCCCCGAGTTTCCGCTCACCCGCTTTGAACTGAAACAGGAATCCGATCTGCTGCTGATCAATGGAGACGCGTTCGCTGAAGCAGAAGCTCTTAACCTGTTCCTGGTCCGCTACAGCGTCATGGGCTGGGTCGATCACTTCGCCACTGACGCGGAGACGAACTATCACCACCGCGATCGCGTCATCCTGCAGACCAGTCGCGGTGAGGAAGTCGGCGAGATTCTTTCGTCCTTCACTCAACCAGACAAAAACAAAACCCCCGCGGGAACGATCCTGCGCGAGTTCACTCCCCTCGATCAGGAACAACTGCCCGGACAGGGAGACGTCAACACCCAGGTCTTCCGCGACTGTCAGCAGTTGATTCAGGAACGGGGCATGCCTGCGGAAATCATCGATTGCGAACAACTGTTTGATCAGCAGACAGTCGTCCTGTATTATCTGGGCAGCCGCCTGCCGGCCCTGGAAATTCTGGCACAGGAGCTGAATGCCCGCTATCCCTGGCGGATTGTTTTTCACCCCGTAGACGAAGCACCTGCTGCTTCGGGCTGTTCCAGCGGCGGTTGTGGCTGCGATCAGAAATAAGAAGCACACTCATTTAGACCTCACCCCAACCTGCCAACCTCACACCACGGACATCATCATGAGCAATCCCATCAACCGCCGTTCGTTCCTGGGTTCTTCACTGGCTGCCACCGGCCTCAGCGCTGCAGCTGCCTCCCTCTCCGCCGCAGAACAGACCGCCGCTAAAACCGGTAAAACACAACAGCCCATCCGCAACGAAAAGATTCTGCACGCCCGCCAGGTCGCCCTCGATATTCTCAAGCCGACCCAGAAAGAACTCGAACACGGTCTCGAACTGCACGCGAACTCGCTCGTCTTCGATTCCTACGGCTTCGCTCCCCGGGCCGCCATCGATGGTGATAAACTCGCCGCAGCCATTAACGATCACGCTTCGACCGCGGAACTGCAGGACCTCCGCGAGGACATGTCGATGACCCGCTGCGTCACCGATCCCGCCGAACAGCGCGAATTCAAAGAAGCCTTCGATGCCGCCGGCGTGACCTGTGTCTTTCAGAACGCCGGCGAGGAAGGGCAGGACCCCATGCGACTCATCAAGCGACTCGCACGGTTCACCTACACGACTGACATGCTCGCCGATTTCGTTCCCAAGGCCGTCACTCCCGATGACATCGAACAGGCTCAGAAAGAGGGACGGCACTGCCTGTACCTCACAGGCAACGGCGTTCCCCTCACACAGCAGTGGGAAACGACGACCGACGAAATGAAATACATGCGGATCTTCTTCCAGTTAGGCATCCGCATGATGCACATGACCTACAACCGCAGAAACATGCTCGGTGATGGCTGTGCCGAACCGGCCAACGCGGGACTCAGCGACTTCGGTCGCGAAGTTGTGCGGGAAATGAACCAGCTCGGCATCATCCCCGACGTCGCCCACTCCGGCTGGCAGACCAGCCTGGAGACAGCCCAGGTTTCCGAAAAACCAATGGTGGCCAGCCACTCCACCTGTGCCAGCCTGCATCACCACATCCGCAGCAAACCGGATAACGTGATCAAGGCCATCGTCGAAACCAACGGTCTGATCGGCATCTGCTGTATCCCCCGTTACCTGGGAGGCAGCGGCGATATCAGCCGACTGATCGACCACATTGATTACGTGGTGAAGAAATTCGGCATCGATCATGTCGCCATCGGCACTGATGTCGCTTACACATCTCGTAACAGTACCCTGGAAAACAAAAAGGTTCCCCGGGCACCCCGTTCGCGGACACCCTGGCGCAGCCTGTGGCCGCCCGACAGCTTCCGCACGACTTCTGAAATGAGTACCAGCGTCTCCTGGACCAACTGGCCTCTGTTTACCGTCGGTCTGGTCCAGCGGGGTTACTCCGATGAAGACATTCAGAAGATCATCGGCGGTAACATGCTGCGGGTCTGTCGCGAATCACTTTCCTGAAATGAACGACGCTCCTCTCTGAAACAAAGAAGACGCCATGCGCATTTTAATCACCGGCGCTGCCGGCTACGTGGGACGCTATTTCAGCCAGCACTGGCAGACGGATGACGAACTGGTCCTGGGTGACATCCACCCGAATCCGGACGACGCCCGCTGCATCCCACTGGACATCACCGATCCTGCGCAGACCCGGGCCGCCATGCAGGGAATCGACGCCGTCGTGCATCTGGCCAAACAGGCGGACGAAGGCCCCATGGAAGGGGATGAATTGAACAACCGGCGCTTTGATGTGAATCTCAAAGGGTCCTTCAACCTGCTTGAAGCGGCCCGCGATGCGGGTGTCAAACGCTTCATCTTTACCAGCACCATCATGACGGTACTCGGCTATCAGGCACCGGAGTGGGTTGCCTCGGATGCAGTGCCCCGGCCCGTCGGTTCGTATGCCCTGACGAAGCAACTGGGTGAAGTGATGTGCGCGCACTACGCACAGCAACACGGCATGTCCATCGTCTGTCTGCGGATTCCCAAGCCGATCGACCTGGATCATCCGCTCTGGAAAACACATCCGCTGCGGCCCCAATGGGTGCCGTTTCCGGATCTCCTGCAGGCATATCAGAAAGCGGTAACCGCTTCGATCGCAGGCTGTGAAGTCATCACCATTGTCGGTGAAAGCAAACAGCGCCGCTGGGATCTCAGCAAAGCCGAACAACTGCTCGGCTATCGACCGACGCTGATCCCGGAAGAGCTCGGTTACCAGATGGGCAGCGAAGACCAGCCGATTCCGGAAGAATCAAATTACGCGTGAGCAGGTTTACTGCTCAACGCGACAATAAGGAAGTGCCTTCTCGAGCTTGGCGATGCCCTCTTCGGTGATCTCGGTACCATCGATGTAGAGAGTGCCCAGATCTTTCATCTTCTTCAGCGAGGTAATACATTTATCGGTCACGCTGGTGTTCCGCAGATTCATATCAATAATGTTTTCCAGCACTTTAATTTCTGCAATTCCCGCGTTGCCGATTTCGGTATCGTTGAGCTCCAGCCATTCCATGTCTTTCATCTTGGCCAGATACTTCATTCCCTCATCGGTGATCTGCGTGTTGCGCAGCCAGAGTCGCTGCAGACGGGTGAGGCTCTTAATCTGCTTCAGACCTTCATCGGAAATCTGTGTATCCCGCAGTAACAGTACGCGGAGCTTTTTCAGCCCTTTGATGTGAGCCAGTCCCTCGTCGGTAATCTGGGTTTCGGAAAGTCCCAGTGTCTCCAGGCTCTTCAAATCAGACAGATGTGTCAGCCCATCGCCCGTAATTTCCAGGCCGGTCAGGAAGAGTTCCTTCAGACTGTCCAGACCTTTGAGGTGCTTGAGACCCGCATCGGTCACCTTGGTGCGCGACAGGTTGAGCACTTCCAGGTTGGTCAGCTTTTTGAATTCCGCCAGCCCGGTATCCGAAACGGGAATACCGTGCAGAGAGATTTCCCGCAGACTCTTGAGCGACTTGAGATGCGACATCCCATCATCGGTCACCTTCGATCCCGAGAGATCCAGCTTTCGCAGTTTATTCAGCCGACCGAGGTAAACCAGCCCGTTGTCGACGAGTTTGGAACCGGAAAAGGAGACCTGGGAAATATTCCCGTTGTAGTCCATCTTCAAGTTCGCACTGATTTCCTTCAGGGCTTTGATATCTGTTTCCAGAGTTGATTCCTGGGGAACTTCTTCCTCTGAACCAGTGGCAGCTTTGCTCATTGTTTAGGCCTGTTTGGAATTGAAAAGTCTGACTCTGATCAACGTGAAGCGGCTGGGGATCGACTCAGTTTTGTGCTCAAACCGGGGAGATTATATACACCCGAACACGTCCCATCCGTACACATCGTTTCATTCACCCGGATCTGGTGCCGAGCATAATATACACATAATTCTGCAATTTCGCATGTGAACGAACGATTTTTTTCCTGTGGAATCCCCCCGTATCAGGCGACAAAATCACTTTGTGGGCGTCGGTTTCCAGTTCAGATGGCGGAAAATGAAATCAAATGTACCCTGACCATTGATTGTATGCGGGCCATCGAAGTATTCAATCTCCGTTTGATCGCCGATCCCCATCTGCGTATAGAACCGCCTGACCTTTGCGTATTCGGCCGCCACCCATTCATCGGGGGCGACTCCATCATTGTGTCCCCGCTCCACCATGAACGGACGCGGCGCCATCAGGTATGAGAGCTCAGCGTAATTCGCGACGTGACCCATATTCCACTCGAAGATTTCATACTCGCCGTGAAACACGTAACTATAGCGATGCGCGCTGTCGGCATTTTTGCGGACCCATTCATTGAAGTCTCCCGAACAGATCGAAAAGACGTACTGCTTCACAAAGGGAGGCACACGCACTGCGGTCTTGCCGCCGTATGAGAGGCCGTAAAATCCGATCCGCTGCTCATCCACAAACGGCAACCCACTGAGCCACTCCAGCGTTCGTTCGTGCTGGGGAATGATGTAGCTGTAAAGCGACCGCTGCATCGGGTTCGATTTCCGCTGCAGTGTGCGAAACCGATCGCGGCCTTTATACGGGTTCTGCGGCGCATAGACAATCAGCCCCCGTTTCACTAACTGCGCGCTGAAATTTTTGTACGCGGCATACGCCCGGTCTTCCGCCTGGATGGTATCCATGGGCGTCCCCTCCAGTCCGTGCTGACAGACGACCACAGGCCGTCGTTCACCCGACTTGAGATCGCGGGGAATCAACAGAATCCCGCCAGCCACGATGTCAGGCTGCACATCCAGCATCACCTCGTAACCCACATACTGGTCCTCTTCCAGTACCTTGCGGGTTTTCACATTCATAGGAACCGCCTGCTCAGACGCCGGCAGGCGACCGATCAGTTCGTCATAGACTTTGTTTCGCAGCCGGTCAGCATCCTTTTCCCACAACGCGACCGACGTGTATTTGCCCGGCTGCCACTCTGTGTCCCGGTAGCGGGCCGAGCGATTAAGTAACTCCTGTGTGAATTCATTCATTTCATCGAACTGCTGCTCCTGCCGGTCTGCGGGATCGACCTGAATCCCGTCAGCTGTCGGCTGCAATACGACGGGAGGAATCATCTTTCTGTTCTGCCGGATGCGTAAGCCGAACAGAAATTCAGCTAGCGCCTTCCCCGAGCCGGCTGGTCCGGTTCCACCATCCGAGAAGACCAGCGAGAGGTTCCGTTGCAGGCCCAGCTGTTCGAACACGGGAAGTGCCCGCTCAAATTCCGCTTTCACAGACTCCGGTTTCGCAATCTCAATCACGCAGGACCGGGGCGCAATCATCGCCGCGATTTCCGCATCACCGAATTCGGTGAGTTGGCTCCAGACATTACGATAAATGGGCTCTTGCCAGACCTGTTCCCGCTGCTGAAAATAGCCGGCGACCCACGTCGCTTGAATTCGATAGTCGGCAGCCCCGCTGAACAACGCCAGCAATCCGCCTTCACCCACTCCCACCACGCCGACAGGTAAGATGCGGCCTTCCTGTTTATCGAGTCGTTCAAACTGATCGACGGCCGCCAGCACCTTCTGTACTTCATAACCGATCACATGCCGTCCCATCTCGAACGCCATGCGATAAATAAACTCGCGGTGCGGTTGATTGGTAAAGAAGACCTCAGGGTGACCGGAATGTCTGGCATCACGACTGATTAAAGTTGGAATTACGACCTGAATGCCGCGCGCCGCCAGTTGCAGTGGAATCAGACTTAACTCGGGGGCGCCCGATTTCAGGTGAGTAAACATCTCCGGCGTCCAGTCCGCATCGGGGAGTGCGACCACACGGGCTTTGATCTCTCCCGTGGGCTGCAGCAACAGTCCCGTCGCCGTCATCCCGTCCAGAACCTGCCAGCGGACGGCATGGATCTTAAAATTTAAGTCACCATCGACTGCGAGCACAGAAGACTTTTCGGTCGTCGTCAGCAGTTCAAAACCGGGACCACTCACACGCGGATCAACGACACCGATGATCGTCTTAAACCGCGCACGATTGTCTTTGATGCTTTCGATGAACGCTGCATGACTTGCAAAATTGTAGTTCCATTTTTGTGGTCGCAGCTGAGGCGACTCCGCCAGTGCCCGCAGTGCATAGGCATCGATGCCCGCCACCATGTGCTCGTCGAGGGGGACGCTCAGTTTCAGCGGCGCGGTTCCCGGCAGGGGATCGGGCAGGTTCAGTGTCTGCGCAGTCACGAAGGACGGAAATGGAACGAGCAATAACAGAGCCAGCAGGAGGGACGGGAATCGCATCGGGACACCTGATCGAAAAAAGGAAAAGCAGCGTCCGCCCGCTTTCACGAACCGTCGCTGCCTGGAATGAGTGCCTACTTCGCTTTGTTGCCGAACAGCAGGATTTCATCGAAGTTGCCGGTATCGTCGAACGAACCGATGCCCACCTGTCCGGTCAGGAAGGTCTTGTCGGTTGCTGTCATCACCGGTTCTTCCATGTTGTCGAAATAGACTTTGATCGAACCCGTTTTAGAATCGCGGACGATGCGGGCGTGATGCCATTCGTCGTCCCAGTCGGTCCCCGGAGTTGTTTTAGTTGAGATCTTGGTGCGGGGTTTGTCGTTGACGATGAAGATCTGGTTGGCGTGGTCGTCGGTCTTCTTACCGAGATGCACGTAATAGAAATGGGCATCGTCCTGGTAATCGAAAAACAGGCAGAGGTCCCGGTGTCCGTAATCGGGAATAGTCGACTGCAGCTTGACATCAAAGACGAAATCGCTGACCTTGATGCCCTTCAGCAGGGCCCGGTTGTAAGGCGAACGGACCGGCGGCTCGAACTTGCTGCGTTTCTTGAACAGGCTGAAGACATGGTTGTCCCCCTGCTTGATCATCTTCCAGGCTTTGTCGTCTGTAGGCAGCCAGTGATCGGAACTGCCCGACTGGAAGTTCTCATGAAACAGTAAAGGCAGCCCCTGCATGCTTTGCGGGATCTGATCTTTCTCAAATGTCTTCAGTGGAGCCGGCTCTTTCGCCTCGACCGCAGTCAGGCATGCGCCGGAAATCGGCAGCAGTCCACAAGCCAGGCTGGTGATAAGGAGGGAACGCAACATGAAAATACTCCTGTCTCTGTGAAAGTCTCCGGCAGGCGGTCAGCACCAGAAATGCACCAGACGTACCGGATGAGTTCGAAAATCCTGATTCAGTTTCAGAATCTATCAGACAGGATCAGCAGACGTTTTTCAAGCATCAGGCTGGCGATCGCGGGGACGTGGACGCTCAGCTCCCGGTTTCCGGTCCCCCGGCTCATCCTCCCGGCTGCGCTCTCCCCGCCCGCCGGGACCATTTGGTCGGCGACCATTGGGATTCAGAAAGCGACCGCCGCGTACACCACCATTGCGTTGACGCCCCGAACCATCCAAAGCACTTTTGTCACCACCACGCGCCAGGTCGATGGCCACCTGCTGTGCTTCCCGGGCGCGCTCTGTCAGCTCTCGACGGACCTCTTTGGGCAGGTTGTCTCTCAGATACATGAATTTCAACCGTTCCTGCAGTTCTTCCGGTGGATGTTTCAACAGATCCTCTTTGTCCTTACGATCCAGTCCTTCAAAGAACGTCTGCAGTTGACTTTCGGAAACGGACATCTGGTCCAATTGATCCCGAACCGACAAAATTAACTGATTCATCAGCCCTTTCGCCAGAAACAGTATGAGCCGTCCGCGCTTTTGGTCGTCCCTGAGATTCGGTAAGCGAGCAGGCCCACCGCGAAGTTCATCAGAACCTCCCTCGCGGAAGAAGTGATAGTTATCCTTTTCAATCAGCTCGAACGCGCTGTTGACAACTTCCGGCTGAGGCCAGTCCGAACCTTTCTTTCCGTCCTGCTGCTTGACCTGTGCAGCTGCCCGTAACACGGCCAGCGACTTCTGAAAATCGGTCAATTCTGATTTGGGTTTCGGATACTTCACCGGTTCAGGCAGGCTCTTTTCGATCACTCCGACCACCTGCTGATACAGCTCGGGGGAAACGGGCTGAGTCCGAGTCATAAACCACATACCGGGAGTTCGGCTGTCGATTTTCAAGATCCGCATGACTTCGAAATAATTGCGATAACGTTGCCAGCGCGAACTGTTCTGTCGCTCTGCGCGGAACTTGCGGATGAGGGCCATGCGCTCTTCCGGGGTCTCCGCTTTCCGCAGGTCTTCCTGTTCCCAGGGAGAGAGCGTGCGGACCCAGTCCTCGTAACACCGCATCACGCGATTGAGCTCGGGGCGATCCTGAATGGCTTCATGAATTTTGCGGTAGCGGGCTTTTTCCTCGGGAGACAGCTTCTGGAACTTCTCGTAGTTGCGTTTGAGCTGCGCGCGTTCTGCAGGAGTCATCGACTCGATTTTTTTGCGATTGTCCTGCTCAGTCTCTTCTGATCCCGCCGCCCCCAGCAGCAGCATCCCTGCACAGAGCAGGGCCAGCGCCAGTCCGCCGGCGCGCAACGTCAGCAGACCTGTTCCCGAGTCAACTCCGGAACGGGTGGTGACAGTGCGGCCTGACTGCGGTTTACTGCTGCGCGGTTTCATCGAAGGTCCCCGACTTTGTGAGTTCTTCCAGGAATTCCAGACTCTGCACTTCCGAGTAAGTGTCCAGATTCTCAATAAACGAGAGCTCCCTGATCAGCGGATCGGATTCGTCCGGCACCCACTGATTGGTAATCAGATATCCCAGGAAAATCGAACAGGCCAGCCCCGCGATCCAGCCGGCCGAGATCGCGACTTTGCGGAGTTGCGCCCGTGTCTTTTTCGTCATGCCGAAACCGGATGGCTGCTGATCTTCAGCGGCCTGGGCTTCCAGTTGAACGGTGCGAATGCTCGAGAGGGTTTTGTCGGTGAATTCCTCAGACGCCCTGGAGATCGGCAGACGATCCAGCATTTCCCAGGCGCGCTCCAGCCCATCGACGCGTTCACGCGTGGACTCGTCGTTCGAGAGCGCCTGCTCGACTTCGATCGCTTCCTGCTCGCTGACCTCGCCATCGAGGTAAGCCACCAGTTTCTCGAGTTCCTGTTCTGTGATGTCTTTGCTCATCGCACGTCTCAACCGTTGATATGTTTTTCCAGTTGCACCCGTAAGTTTTCCCGGGCACGTGACAGTAATGATTTCACCGCCGCCTCGGACAGCTTCATCGCGGTCCCGATGTCGGCGTAACTCATCCCTTCAAATTTGTGTAACAGCACTGCCATCTGTTGTCGTTCGTTCAAAGTTTCCAGTGCCTGGCGGACCACCGCCTGGGTCTCTTTCAGTCCGACCTGACGCGAGGGCATCATCCCGGATTTTTCCATTAACAGCTGCTCTTCCGGACGCATTCCCAGCGGGCCGGAATCGTGGGGATTGAGGGCCACCTCTCTGCGGCGTCCCTTGTTGCGGCGGGAGTTGCTGGCCAGGTTGTTGGCGATGCGAAACAGCCAGGTCGAAAATTTCGCCTTCGGCTCATACTTGTCGCGTGATCGATAAATCCGCAGAAACACTTCCTGCGCCAGATCTTCTGCTGCCTCCTGATTGCCCAGCAAATGGCAAAAGATGCCGACGATGCGGTCCTGGTACGCTGCTACCAGCTCAGTGAACGCACCTTCATCGCCGCCCTTGGCGCGCAGCATCAGCTGTACGTCAGGGTCCCGTAAGTATGGTGAATTCATGATCTCAGTAGTAACCACAGCTGACTTCAGGCTCCCCTCTATGAGGCCAGTTGCCCCACGTGTATTAAACACACAGCGTAACACAAAGTTTCTCTCAGAGTTTGGGAGAAACCCGCTTTTTAACTGTTTCGCTGCACGATTCTAACGGTTATCGTCGCTAAACCCGGCAGTGAACACAAGCTGTTCCCGAATGAAAATTGCATTTCGGATCCGCATTCCCTGCCGTATTTTATTTTAGCAGGTAGTCGCCCACAGTGGCCTGGTTATGATAACATAGTGTCTTCCGACTGATTTTCTGACCTGGTTTCTCGCCTCCTGCCAGTCCCCTGAACCCGCCGAGGACGGTCCATGACGTTAAATTCGCTCCCTTTGAGTTATTGCACGAACGTGCATCCCGGCCTGACAACCGCGGAGATTCTGCAGAAACTCGATGAATTTACCCTGCCGATTCAAGAGCAGCTGGGATCCCCGCTGGCCGCCGGTCTCTGGCTGGCGCAACCGGTGATCGAGGAAATCCTCTCAGAGCCAGAAGGCATCGCCCGCTTCGCCGAACAGCTGCAGCAGCGCAACCTGACCTGCTACACGCTCAACGCGTTCCCCTACGGCAATTTTCACAGCGAACGCGTCAAAGAGAATGTCTACCTCCCCGACTGGACAGAGCCCGAACGGCTGGAATACACCAAAGGCTGCGCCCGCGTCCTGGCGGCACTGTTGCCCGAGGGAGTCGAAGGCAGCATCTCCACGGTCCCCCTGGGCTTCAAAGGCTTCGAGCATCCCCGCGACTTCAGTCAACAATGCGTCGACCAGCTGATTGAGCTGGCCGTCTTTCTGAAACAGCTTCAGGACGAAACCGGACGCACCATTCGCCTGGCCATCGAACCCGAACCGTTCTGCGTGATTGAATTCACCCACGAACTGATCGTCTATTTCGAACGGCTCTACGAACGGGCCGCCGACAAACAGCTGCTGGGCGTGGTCCGCGAATTTATCGGGGCCTGCTACGATATCTGTCACCAGGCCGTCGAATTCGAAGACATTCCCGGCTCGATCCGGCAGATCACTCACGCGGAAATCCGCATCAACAAAATTCATATTTCCAACGCCATCGAACTCAACGATCCCTGGAATAACAAAGCAGGCCGCACGCAGCTCGCAGACTACGCCGAGCCCCGCTACCTGCACCAGACCATCATCAACCTCAAGAACGGCGACCTGCTCCGCATCCCCGACCTCGACCGCGACTTCCTGCTCGATCCGCATCCCCGTCTGCAGGAAACCGAACGCCTGCGAGTGCACTTCCACGTGCCCGTCGACGCGCAGACCCTGGGGTCGCTGGGAACCACACACCGCGAACTGAAACAGGCACTGGCCACGGTCAAGGAACTCGACTACGCGCCGCACCTCGAAGTGGAAACCTATACCTGGGAAGTCCTGCCCGGCGATCAGAAACCATCGCTGGTCGACGGATTGACGCGCGAACTGCAGGCCGCCCGCAAACTGATTGATTCGCTTTAATCAACTGAAGTCAACTATCATGCGTGAGCTATTACTCGAACTCGAACAGGCCGTCCAGCAGCAGAAACCCGTCTGCTACACCTGCCTGGTAGAAACCCGGGGCTCGACCCCGCAAAAGCCCGGGGCTGCCATGCTGATTTTCAGTGATGGTTCCCAGGTAGGAACACTCGGCGGCGGTTGTGTGGAAGCCGAGGTCAAACGCCGCGCACTCCGTGTGCTCGATTCGGATGCCCCGGAAATCATGACCTTCCAGCTCGACAACGATTACGGCTGGGATGACGGCCTGATCTGTGGCGGACGCATGAAAGTGCTCGTCGATCCGGTACGCAATGCTGATGACTTACAATACTTCCGCACGATGCTGCAGCAACTCGCCGCAGACCAGGGTTGTACTGAAGCCATCGTCCTCAACCCTGAATCGGCCGAAGGCATCGCCGAAACCGATCGCTTTCTGATCAACGCGGATGCCGAGATCGTCGCTTCGCGAGGCAATCCCCAGCCCCCCGCACAACTACAGGCCGGTCTCAAACCGATCCAGAATCGACCCCGACCTTATGTCAACGCGGGCATCGCCTATCTGACCTTTCACCAGACCTGCCAGCTCATCGTTATCGGCTGTGGTCATGTGGGACAGAAGGTCGCCGAGCTGGCCAGCGATGTCGATTTCGAAATCATCGCCGTCGATGATCGCCAGGAATACTGCAACGCCGAACGCTTCCCCTCCGCGAAACAGCTGATCGTCGGCACCTTCGATACCACGCTGGCCGACCTCCCCATCAATCGGGATACCTTCATCATCATCGTCACCCGAGGTCACAACCACGATGAAGAGGCCCTGGGTTACGTGGCGCAATCACCCGCCCGCTATATCGGTATGATCGGAAGCCGCCGCAAAGTCAAACTGATCTTCGAGGACCTGATCCGCATGGGCACACCCCGCGATGCCCTCGCCCGCGTTCACGCACCGCTCGGTTTTGAGATCGGCTCACAGACGGTCCCGGAAATTGCGCTCAGTATCGTCGCGGAACTGGTTGCCTGGCGCAACCTGGATGAAGTACCCGCCGGCTATCAGCGGACCAGCCTGGTGGAAGAATTGAAAACTCCCGATCCGGCCTGAAGCTTCAGGTCGGCATCATCATGACAGCCGGTTACTCTTCCCAGTCGTCGGGATCTTCGAATTCCTGCTCTTCGGCCTCGAGGATTTCGTTGGTTTTGGCATCGCCGCGACGGAAGACAGCCACCACATCTTCGATGGGCACCACGTAGAGCACGTTGTCCGGTTCGAAATCGACGGGGATCGCTTCGCTGGGGTTAAACAGGACCTTGTCGTACTTCTTGATCGGGAAATCATCGTCCCGCGCAATCTGCACGCTGATCTCCACCACCCGGCCGGTGATGTTTGGAATCTCCGCTTTGTCGGGGAGCACAATCCCCCCTTTGGTCGTCTGACGACTTTCATCTTTGCGGATGAGAATTCGCATTCCCAGTGGTTCAACCCAGTCTGACACTCATATCTCCCAGTCTAAAATCAATAATTCATAAACGCCTGTGGCGCTGAAGTTTTACGAAAATAAGCAGTTTTGCCCCAGATCGCAACACAGACAGCCCTCTAATCATAGGCCATCTGCACCCCGAAAAGAACCCCGAAAATCAGGTGTCCGCCCCGGGATACGCACGATTTGCCTGTAAGCGGGAAAGAATTCCGCGTCCGAACTCCATTCCTCACACGCACATCCCCCAATATTTATGATAGAGACCCGCCACCAGTGCGAACTGACCACTCGAATTTCCGAGTCCCTGTTGCATCGCCGGTTGATAATGTAAAATGTACATCTATAAAGAAAGTAACATACGCTCTGATTCACACTCTGGGAGCTGTATTCACAATTTCCCGTACTAATATTCAGGAGACCGACATGGATAAGCAGACAATGATTGAGAAACTGAATGAAGATCTGGCGAGCGAACTGGCCGCCATCATCCAATACACCACCTATGCCGCCAAGGCCACCGGACCTTACCGTCCGCAACTGACTCAATTCTACCTGGCCGAAGTCCCCGATGAACTGGGACATGCACAGTACCTGGCGAATAAAATCGTCGCCCTGGGTGGCGAACCGACCACCGTTGCCGGCAAGGTCAAAGCAGCACACAGCAACCGCGAAATGCTCGAAGCAGTCCTCGCTGCCGAAAAAGAAGCGACCGCCGGCTACACCCAACGGGCAAAAGAAGCCGAAGAACTGGGCGACAAAGGCATGGCCGTTCAGCTGGAAGACATGGTCCGCGATGAAAGCGGTCACGCGGAAGAAGTCGAACGCATTCTCATGGACTGGCCACTCTAAGCCAGCCCCTGACAGAGTCTCAAATCCAGACCCGTCCGCGTTACTGCGGGCGGGTCTGTTTTTTTGTGTCGACTCTCAGTTGGTCAGGGTGCCGAAGAAAAAGGGCATCAGCTGATGACCTTTAGGCAGCAGCAGGTTGCTGGCCCCGGCGCTGACTTCATCATACTTGTTGGACTGATCGGGACGCACTTTGGTTCCACAAATGCCGAAGGGCACATACCCGTGGCTGTGCGTTTTCGTTCTGAGGAACGTCGGATGATCGGGGCAGACCAGGATGCGATAGTCGCCCTGTTCCCGCAGATATTCGTGCACCGGCCCGACAATGTGCTGGTCGATATTTTCCAGCGCCTTGATCTTCTCGTGCACTTCCCCTTCGTGCGAGGCTTCGTCGGTCGCTTCCACATGCACCACAACGAAGTCCGTATTCTGCAGGGTCTCAATCGCGGCACGTCCCTTGGCGGCGTAATCGGTGTCGGTGTAGCCGGTGGCCCCTTCGACTTCAATCACATCCCAGCCCAGCAGGCGTCCCAGACCACGTAACAGGTCGACGGCGGTAATCACCGCGCCGCTCTTGCCGAACTGTTCCTGGAACGGCGTCAAAGCCGGGCGGCTCCCCTGGCCCCAGAGCCAGATCTGCGTCGCCGGCGGATTGCCGTCAGACCGCTTCTGATTCAACTTCGATTTGCTGAACAGCTTCTTGCTGCGTTCCATCAGATCATTCAGCAACTCGCCCCCTTTGCCTGACGGCAGGTCCTGCGCGATCGGCTGATCGGTCAGGTCGTGGGGTGGAGTCGTCGATGTTCCCCCATCGAACGGTTGATCGTCGGCGTCTTTGGCCCGGTAGACGAGCAGGTTCCGGTAGCTCACCCCCTGGTGAAACTCCCACTGCGGATCGTCGGCGGTCGCTTCCTGTAACAGGCTGATCAGTTCCGCACCGACCTCGTTGGGCAGCTGAGATGCGGTGAAGCTGGCCATGTTCCCTTTGTCGATCGTCACGAAATTGCAGCGGATGGCCCAGTCGTGCGGACCCAGCTCGATTCCCTGGGCGGCCGCTTCCAGCGGAGCCCGTCCCGTGTGAAAGACCAGTGGATCGTAGCCGAACAGGCTCATCGTCCCCACATCGCTGCCCGACGGCATCGACGCCGGCACCGTGTCGGTCCGGCCCAGAATACCTGCGGACACAACTTCATCCATATGCGGCAGAAAGGCAGCCTGCAACGGGGTCTTGCCCCCTAATGCGTCCTGCGGTTCATCCGCACAGCCATCGGGAATTACGAGCACATATTTCATGTTTTGGGACACTTACTCTCAGGCGGGATAGAAAAAGGAGTCAAAATAGACCTGTCTGGTCCTCAATATCCTGAATTTCCAGCCCGCCCGCAAGGTACCCACGCCACGAATTTTTGAACCCACTCTTATCAGACGTGCCTGTGACAGAATGACGATTTTCTTAAGCTTCTTACTCCTTCGGAGCAGGGTCCGAAACGACGAAATCCTTGTAAGGTTCCATCTCCGCCGTGATGACCTCCCACGATTTCCCCATTTCGCGGAACTGGTTGAAATCCTTCGGCTTATAGGAAAATTCGAGTTCCGGCGTTTTGATCTTCGCGTACCCCTTTTCAAAGCAGGAATGCATGGCGGCATCCAGGGCACCCGTCATCAGCAGGGTCCGCTCACAGGGATAAGGTTCCTCCTTGTTCACGAACAGATATTGAATCGCGTGCGAGAAGGCGCGGAACAGATTGCGGTTGCCCCAGGGACCGGGGAAGAAGGTCGTCGCTTTCGGCGCCGGCTCCCCTTTGATCGAACAGGCGAAGTTCCAGCGAACCCCGTTAGAGCCAATCCGCAGCATCGTGGCCCGGAAGCCGTCTTTATACTCCAGCAGAATCCCGTGCGGTTCGCGCGTCCCTTCACTGCCGATCGGATCGAACAGCCCCCGCTTCGTATCGCCCAGCTCGGCCTGCATCGCGGCTTCGGCCAGCTTCATCGACCAGCGGCCTTCCTTACCCGCTTTGATCAGGTCGTCCCCCTTGAGGAACTGCACGCTTGAAATGCCGGTCTCACCCCCTTTGCGGAACTCGACCATCGACTGCAGCACTTCCAGGCCGTGGATGTCGTACTTCTCGATCGGCCCGCCGTGAATGGAGACGGCGTCTTCGATCTCGGTGCCGTAAGGCAGCTCCAGCGGAATCGTGCGCTCCGCGAGGGGCACCGAACTGCCGACCATCATCGGGAAGCCGTACTTCCGCGAGGTGTCATACATTTCGCGGGCCCAGTCCCAGCGGTAGGAAAAATGCTTGTCACTGAAGACCGGCACAAAGCGGTCGGACTGCTCCATGACCTTGACGATCGCATCGAAGAACCGCTTGCGGGGATACTTGGTCTGCCCGTACTTCGTATCGGGATAGTCGCCGTGCTCGCCAATCGACAGCACGGCGTCGACCGCCAGTTCATCGCCGCCGTTACAGAGCGCTTCAGGGATCGTTTTGTAAATGGGAATGTCGAACTGCTTCGCGATGCCGCGGGAGAGATCGCGGTCGGTAAACTGATCGCCGTAGAAGGAAATCACATCGCACTGCGGCTCAAGCAGTTTTCCATTAAACAGGTAAGGTCCCAGGAACGGATGCAGAATGTGATAGGCGTGCGACAGATAAAAGCACTGCGTATAAATGGCAGCGACCTGCGGTCGTTTCGTTCCGGCGGCAGCCTGCCCCGGATTCAACCAGTTGAGTCCCGCGGTCCCCGCCAGGGCGGCGGCTCCCAGTTTCAACAGATCACGGCGGGAGAGCGATTCAGACAAAGGGTGCGGCAGGTTCGCAACGGACATAGGGAAGACTCCTGTGGTGGGAACAAGCGAGGCGAGAATCAGTCCCTCTATCGTATCAGATCATCTAGATCTCTCCACCTGTTTTTGGGGAGGGTGGGAATTTTTGTGCGGGAATTATTTGGGAGGTGGGCTCAACAGGTGAGGTTCGGATTGAACCAGACTTCCTTAAATTGGCCGAAATATTTTTAAGATTCGTTCCTCTTCCATGGTACATCTTTTATTGCTGATTGAATGAATTCTACATCAAGACTGCGACAGATTATCTTTCCTTGATAGCCAGCAGTTGCAAGAATAGCTTGAGCCAGTAAACCATTAATCTGGTACCACAAATCGATTCGCTCATTTGAGCCTGTAGGCCGAGAAAGCAGTTTCTCTACTTTTTTAGGCATTCCATGAACTAGAGCATTTCGAACATCCACAAGCACACAAATTAAATCATCCAAGTTAAATTCTTTAGCATATGCGTTTAGCTCAATACTCTTTGCCGGCAGACTTGTTGGGATTGAATAGAGTGACAACAATAGTCGAATCTTGTCCGATGCTGGCAATGCCTTAAAGCCATTTACACTACATAATCCGCGTTGTTCAACCACCTCAAACCACGCTAGTGTCTCTAAAGCTGCTTGCTGTAACACTATCGACCCATCGATCAGACCAGCACTCTGCTCAGCTTCAATGTACCAACCGATTCCAGTAGTTAATACTTCATATCTCTTTGGGTCGTTGTACGCGTGGTACAAACAGCGAAACAGCTCCTCAAAAGTTCCTTTTACCATAGAATAGTACCAGGATAATCCTGGTGGATTCATACTGGCCATAGTCACTCGAGGGAAAACTCGATTTAAATTTCCTGTTTCTGAATAGCCCCACGGACCAACCAAGCCCACCCAACGTCCGCACATAAAAGAAAGAGTTTTATGTAAGATTGAATCAATCAGATCAATGTCAGGATTCGAACCAATATTCTTAAATTTAACTTCGATAACATGTGTAAAAACAAATGGAGATCTAACATTTTTCTTCTTATCACTGAGTTGATCAATCACTATTTCAAAGCCATCAATTTTTGTTTCAGTCCTTCCTTTGTAGATAGAGTTACTGCCTTGAATAAATTTCCCATGTAAGCCTGGGCCATTGATTACCAAATACTTTATTGAATCGAAGAGCGAATCAGATTCGATATGATCAACAACATGTCCCGAAAAAAATGTTCTCGTCTTATTTTTATTGATTGCTGTTACATTCACAGACATAGCACCAACAGGGTCACCACAGGACATTTCATAAATCCCCGCTTCCTCGGTGTTATTAAATACGTTATGTATCTCAGCTTGATTTGGTTTCTCATTAATTTCAAATTCAAAAATCACACCTGGCTTTGGAGCTATTTCAAATAATATTTTCCCAATTCCAGATATCGATATTTCATCTCTAGAAAGAGTCGTCGCTCCAGACCAGAACTCTATCAGCCCTGTCAATAGATCATACTCACAAGGTGGAGTGAGCCTCTCTTCAAATTTTGTGGTTCTTTCAACTGACGATGGTTTATCCACAATTAAAGCTTTCTTCGTCAAAACACGATAAGTTAAACGTTGAATTCAACCGCTTTAAGAAAACAGAGGATACTATTACGTGACTTTCATCTTATGCTTTCTTTTAACTCAATAAGTACCATTCCCAAATAAATCACTAGTTTGAGTTTAGGATTATTCTCGATGGGTTTGATTTCAAAAAATATTTATCGGACCTTACAAGGCTATAATCTTACGAAGTTCGATGGACCAATTCACCGAGATCGCGGTTTCGATAAAAATAACGCACAACTATCTGAAGCTAAAAATACTCTTTATCAATTAATCGGTGATGATCAAGTAGTGTGGTTGGAGCAGTATCATCCAAAACTCTTTGACATTCATATCGATTGCTATATACATGAAATTCTTGTAGATCAGCGTGATATCATAGCTATCATTGATACATTCATCTGGAATCATTTGATTGGAAATTCACGTTATATTCCAGAAAAAGCACATGAAGTACTGAGGGATACGCTTGCGTTCAGTGAAGTTGAAGATGATTTTGATATTGTTCAATTAGAGGATAGATACTTAGCAGAAAATCTTCCTCCTAAAAATCAATTGTGGTCTAAGGTAGTTAAACCAGATATTTCTGATGATACGGACCAAATTCTTACTCAATTCCCACTTAGGTATTCTCAATTTCTCAGTATTACGAGAGTTACTAAAAAGATGGTGACCAAATAGAAAACTAGAGCACATAAAAGGTGTCAGGAACCGTTTTCAGACGCTCCCTGTTCTATCTCTAATCTTCCGGCCATAAATCGTCTACCAGCGTGCCTTTCATTTTTTCTACCATTGTCTGAGTCAACGCCAGCCAATCGCCTGAAATATCATCAACTGATTCAAAGGGCGTTCTCACACCGTACTCATGATACAAGTACCCATCAGTTAGGTTTTTACCATAATCGGTCATTACTTCTGAAATGACTTCAGCTGCATGTCTTCTGGTAATTGCCATCAAAACACACACCTTCCCTGCCTGGCCCTGTTCGCCAGCATCATCAACGGCAATGCTGTGTTTTTTCTGAAAGCAATAGGTGTGCAAGATAATCATACAAGCCAGCGCATCGGTTTCGCTGGATTTCTTATCAAGTACGGACTTGCATAACTCAACGTACAATTCGTGCTTCGTCATGGTACACCATTCATTATCACCCAGCCTGCAGGGAATAAGAAGTAAAGTCAAAATCAGCCAGTTGAATTAGATTTCTTTCCACATCCCTTCTTCTGCAATGTATGGCGTAATCATCTCATTCGTGATTTCAAACAGTTCCTGACGATCCTTGCGTTTAAAGTATTTCTTGTACCTGGTATCGATCAACATGAGAGCTTTGAGGCGCCCTTTAGCAACCATCGGCACTTTGATTGCCTGCTTCTCTATAATCGGTACCTCTGGCAGTTCTACGGACAGTGGGGAAATCGATGTACTCAAACGCCAGGATTCCAGAATCGCATCAGGAGTACTAACCAGTGCTCCATAGTCCCCATTCGGGAACCCAAAATTTGACAGTTGTTTATACCAGTCTTCATTGTATTTGAGAGGGAAGCGATTCTTTTTCCAATCGAAGTTCTCATTCACAAAGAACAAACTCAATCGATTGATTTCTATAAATTCTGTTTTTCTATCAAGTGGATGATCGGCGACAGTATTAGGAGATCTCCCCCAGACCTCTAACTGAAGTGGTACCAGGTTATGTCGAATGCTGTAGTATGCAGCTTTGATTTTCTTTGCCAGGTTTCGATTTTGTTTTCCTAAAGAAAGGGAATAGTACCCCGCGTGCTGGCGTTGCCAGTTGATGCGTCCATATTCAAAAGGATGGTCAGGGTCATCACTTAATTGTTTCAACACCTTCTCAGAAATGGCTGTGTGAAAATATGCATCTCCTGGTAGAAAATAGGGTGCAGCCAGTACATGCCTGTCAGCGGCCATCCCCCTCTGACAGAAGCAAAACAGCATCAGCATCAAACTTGTAAAATATTTGTATCGAGCGTGCATGTAATTCTTCCCCATATTACTCATCAGTCGCATTAAAGGAGTCAGGAACGAATGGCACTGTCATCTAATCCCAGCCTTCAAATGGATACTGAGTTCTTGAGACGATACCCTCATACTCAAGTGTGTCCTTGATCTCAGAGAGTGCTGCATCTCGAACCGCGTCACCATGATAAGTTTCTCCAGCCTGGGGATCGTGGTATTCGCCATCAGTATGGATGGCAAGTTCTGCGGCACAAAGACATAACAGAGCGAACTCGGTAGCAGTTCGTCCCATGGCTGAGCGAAAAAAAATGTGCTGCCCTTCAATATCAACTTCAAAGCCAGAAATGGCAGGTGACAACAAAGCCGCATCAATCAATTCAGCAGGTATCGAAATCACCTTGAATGGCAGGAAACCGCCGCTCCAGCCTTCTGGGGAGAAGTCAGGATATATTTCGCAATCGATGCCATGTGGTATCAGGAGCGCTGGCCATAGTTCCCGCAGGTTGTCCGGAACTGTTCGACCGCAACAAACGCTTAATTCAAAGGCCATCGCGGAGCCCTTCAGAGAAAAAAGGGGCCATAAAAGATGGAAGGAACCTTTTGTAGACACAAATCTATAAACGGTTCCTGACACCTTTTTCTACCCTTTTTAATCTCCCAATCGCATCCGCTGTAGCTCCCTCTGGGTGAAGAGAAGTCACCTAGAGAAAATGCATGCGAAAGGGGGGAGCTATCCATGGACTTCAATGGTCCGACAAAAACGAAAGTTACGTGATTCAGCCGCTCCTGCGATTGCCATACTTCTATGAAAACTATCATACCCGCGAGCAACACGTTCGTTATCGATATTGATCAGGTCGACGGGATCGATCAGTCGTCCTTGAACCTCCTCATCATAAGAATAAGCATCAAATACCCACTCGTTGCTAAACATATCCAAGTCATAGACCCCGAAATTGTTTGGTAGCTCAGAACCAACCGGCCAGGGCCGTCCAATATTGATCTTCCAGTCGGGGCGGCGCCTCTCATTTCCGTAAAAATAAACTGTTGTCGTTCCCGCCCGGGCAACCCATTCCCATTCTGCACTGGTCAATAAACGGTAGCCTGGACCTCCGATAATTTCGGCATCGGCTTCGTAAATGCTCCCATTTGATTCCCTGAATAAATATTCACCAAATCGATAATAAGCAGGCAGCCCCTCGCGTTCGCTCATGTTGTTGCAGGCCTCGATGCAATCGTACCAGCTAACACCTTCGACTGGAAACGATCTCGTATCAAATCCCTCGATGTGTGAAGCAAGACATCCTGACTCTGCATAATGGCTTGGATTCACTCCCATGAGTTTCCAATACTGCTCCTGTGTTACTCGGTGAATCCCAACATACATTGGTTTCGTCAAAATACAATCGAACCTCGGCTCCTCGATTTTTGACAGCCCCTGACGTTCTAATTCCTGGTTGATCTCATCAGAACCACCACAGAGAAATTCGCCCGGCGGAATTAGTATGAACTCTATGCCCAGTGAATTCGTCGCGTGCAGCGGAACATGACATCCCTGCGCCCATTCTTCCTGTGCGGAAAAAGCCACTCCGTGGTCAAATGGGATCTTCAGACGCGCGAATTCCAGATTTTCAGAAGTCATGATGCATCCCGGTATTTAAAATGATAAGGACCATAAAAGGTGTCAGGAACCTTTATAGACACAAATCTATAAACGGTTCCTGACACCTTTTTCTACCCGATTTATCTAATGAATATCCTACATAGATTTTCATCTTTTAATCTCGTTCTATAAGAAGGAAACAACTCACTGACACATCCTGCTGTCCCTGTAAGTGCCTCTGTCCGAAACCTGATTACGATTCTGATGTGAAGCCGGATTGCCAGATTTTTTTATATGCCTTTGATTGAAGCACCTTCTCTAAGTACTTCAAATGATTCTGACAGCCCTTTTCGACCAAAAGTGACCTTGCCATTTCGATATGCCCGCGAATCAGCTGTTCGTCGGTTGCTGCACACCACGACTTTCCATTGTAATAGATGCCTGTTCTCTTTAATTCGTCAGAGTGTCTCGCAAATAAGACACGTATCAGGAATTCGATTACATTCGCACTTTGTTCAGGGCTTACAATGCGGTAGAGCCAATTATTTGCGAGGTAATGGAAACATGTCAGGATTGCCAGCTCTCCTCCGATCGCCTCTTGCATACAGTAGAGGATGACGTCAGGCAAGAGCTCTGGAAAGGTTGCATTGAGCTTGATTTCTCCCTCTTCAGGAATCGAAAGTCCAGGAGAATATTGGGAGACTGCATTCCAAAACAAATCACAATAAATAGACAGTGTCCGGCTAACAATCTCACTGTCCTTGCATTTTTCTTCTTCCTCAATTTCATCATTGATATAAAAAAACTGGAAGAGATCTCGCCAGATCTCATAACGTATCGCTGCCTGCTCCATTCCAGCTTCAATCGCGTCCGGGATTACTGAAATTGCAGCATAAAACGATTCCTCGAAAATAACGCTGAATGAAGATGCAACATTTGCTTCGAATGGTTTTATCTGATCAACCTCACCCGGGCTTCGCACCTGTAGTACATACTCATGCATATCTTCCTCGATGGGAAGCTGCATTTGCTCAATGTACTCTCTGAGGTCAGAAATTCGATTTTTAATATTTGTAGCAGACATTTAAGAATGGTTCTTTTTTACTGTCTATGGACAGAAAAGGGGGCAGTAATTTCTCCGAGGGGAATCTCTGCTGGAAAATCTAACAGTCTAAGATACGCGGATCCCTCACATCCCTCATGTTGTATAAGCTGAATCTTTTTTTCAGACATAATTAACCCGGCTTTTCTTGGACATTTTGTAGCAGGTGGACGCTTAAAACCGCAGACAGAAACAGAACACAATCCCCATTTTTAGATCCTGATAGAGAGCTAAACAGGGAGATTTAAAAATGCCGCAAATCATGAAATCAGGATAAATCGAAGACACTTTGAATTTTGTTGATCAGAGCCAATTCAATTTTACGGTATACAGATTGGAAGCACAGGTATCTACCTGGAAATTGAAATTCGATACCCCAAAAGACCTCTCGCAGTACTGGTATTCACAGAAGCCGAACCCTCTGGAGTTTCCAGCTGCGTTTAATTTCTTTCTTCTGAGTAGGGTTGACGTTCCTCAAATATATGCCTGTTTTCCAAGCCTGAATCCCCTAATTCTATTTTCCAATTCAAAGGAGATGCGCTGATGCCTGACGTACGTAATGATTTGAATGGCTTGCGAGTCCAACTGCCGGGAAATCCTGCAATTTATCTGATCGACGAGGGCTGTAAACGACACATCCCTAACCCATCTACCTTTGACAATCTGTTTCGTGACTGGTCTTTTACACAAGACCTGGATATCGATGAGATTCAGACCGGATCACCGATTTCTGATGGTGCAATCCTCGCGCAGGGAAAAGGACGTGCCGAGGTCTATCTGATTGATGGCGGCATGAAACGACATGTCCCCTCACCTCAATTAATGGATCGGTACAACTTTCGCTGGCCAACTGATCGCATTGATGTTGCTCTGATTGATGCGATTCCCACGGGACGCCCGATTGAAGCTCCTCACTAGAAGAATCAACCAGAAACAGGCAGCGAGAGAATAGATCACTGCCTGTTTCTATACCTTCATGAATTAAAAAGAGGTCCGCCTGCAGTTCGCCAGCCGCAGGATGTTGCGCCACGCAACGGAGATCTAATGCGTTTCCGTTGCAGGGACGGCCGCCGGTGTTGCTGCGGCAGCAGCGGGGGCGGGGGGATTGGGCTTGAAGCGGGTCACCAGAACCACGCCGCAGGCTCCGATCAGAATCGTCGTGATCAGCTGACCGAGTGGGAAACCTTCCGGGGCCGACCAGTTGTTGGCGGAGAAAATCGGCATCAGAAAGACGAGCGTGTTGACAGCGGGCGTTCCTGAGAAGACCAGCGGAGGCACGGTCAGCGGTCCGGTGGGCCCCAGGCGGTTGATCGCCAGGATGATACACAGGTTACCGCCGACGCCGAACAGCCCCGCGATAAGGGCTTTCACACATCCGTCCACAGAAAACTGCTCGCTGACCGGCGCACCGCTCAGAAACAGCACATAGATTCCCAGCGCCACCACGGCAACCAGGAAGTAGCCTTCGCCGACATGCGTGAGCGCTCGCAGGCTCTTGCACAACTTGTTCTGGCCTTTCATCGCCACGCTGCCGGAATGGATCAGCGCGACGTAAAGCCCCCAGCTGAGGACCGTCCAGGCAGTTGCGATTTTCCAGGCCTGGTTCGGCGCCGCGGACCCGTGATGTCCCGTGGCGGCGATTTCTTTAAGACCGATCATGTGCCAGCCGAAGACCAGCAGCAGAATGAAACCGATCGCGAAGAGCGCCTTGTATTTCACCGGCCAGCTCTCCCTGGTCGGAGGCTTCGTGATGAGCGCGTAGAGGATACTCACCAGGGGAACCCCGCAGAACACAAGCGGCATCACCTGGCCGTGTCCGCTGGGACAGTACTTCAAAGCATAGGAAAGTGTCACCGCGCCACTGGCAACGAACAGACCGGCGATCCGTCCGATCCGGTTCCCTTTCGGCGTGAAATCTCCGTCGTCGATGCCTTTCTGTTTCAAGATTGGCAATACGACGTACCGCACCAGCAGCCAGGCCACCAGCAGGTAGGAGATGCCGACTCCGATGGCGGCCATCCAGTTGTTGCCCTGCAACGCCCCGGTGGCTCTGCCGAACCGGGAGCCGTACAGCCCCCAGCAAATCCAGACGCCGACGACATAGGTGAACCAGAAGCCAAAAATCGCGTGAGCTATATTCACCGCTCGTACTTTCCTGTTGATATGATAAAGACCCGACGGATAGCGCTATTCATTTCGCACGTGGCCCGGATTTTATCAGAGACGGCGAATGTTTTCTACTTGCCCGGCCAGATTTTGCATGGTGTGAAACAGAGCGCCACTGGAAATCCATTTTCAGCTGAACAGGCGCGGTGCATTCACGTCAATGGAACGAGAATCGGACACTACACGATTTTACCCAAGATTAAAGCGGGCGACCTGCCCCCCATTCACCGCCCCGCATCAATCCGATACAGGTTGTCGACCGTGCGGATAAAGATGCTGCCGTCGGCGATCGCGGGCGTACCCCAGGCTTGCTGGTCGAGCTTATTCACGGCCACCACCTGCAGTTCGTCACCAGCCGCGATGACATGCGTGTTGCCATTGGAATCCAGCGCGAACAGGTGTTTGCCATCGGTCCAGGGCGACGACCAGAACGCGCGGGCACCCGGGACGCGGCTCTCGTATTCCAGTCGCCCCGTTTCCATATCGACACAACGAATGATGCCCCGGCGGCGTTCGAAGAAATACAGGTTGCCAGCCAAATAAGTCGGCGACGCCATTTGAATGCCCGAGCCGTCCATCCGCCACTCCACGAACGCGCCCTGTTTGCCGTCGCCCGGCGGAGTGATATCGCCCGTGCCACCCGGTTTGACAGAGTAGAGCCGTCCGCCGCCGTCATCATCGCCGCCCCGATTGCGCAGTTCGTTCCCGATGATCAGTCGATCGCCCACCGCAACGGGGGTCGCCGACGAACGCCCTTTATTCATATCCAGCGTCCAGAGCAACTTTCCGGTCGCCGGATCGTAGGAGCGATAGACCGTGCCTCCCACAATCAGTTCATTCCGCAATGAATTCTTCCAGATCATGGGGCTGCTGTATTGCGACTTTTCCTCGCGGTTGACCTTCCAGATTTCGTCTCCGGTTTTCGTATCCAGGGCGACGAGGAACGACTGCTCCTGGTTATCAACCTGAATAAACAGCCGATCTTCGAAGAGCACCGGTGAGCTCGATGTGCCCCAGCCGGCCCGCATCTCATACACACCCAGATCTTTCTGCCACAACACGTCGCCTTTCAGGTCGAGACAATACACGCCGTTCATGCCGAAGTACGCGTAAATCCGTTTCCCGTCTGTCACCGGCGTTTCCGTGGCATAGGTATTGGTGCTGTGCCGCGGCATCGGCGGCTTGCCTTCTTTCACCGTCTTCTTCCAGATCTGCTCACCAGTGGCAGCATCCAGACAGACCACCTGGTATTGAAACAGCACGTTGACCAGATCGTTACGATCGCGGCCGTAGCCACCTCTGTTGGATTCCGGCCGGGCAATGTTCTTCTTAGCAGGATTCGCAGGCACCGCAGCCGTCATGTAAACGCGGTTCTCCCAGACAATCGGCTGCGACCAGCCTTCACCCTCAAGCGGCTTCTTCCAGCGGATATTGGTTTGTTCTCCCGCAGCATCCGACCAGTTGACGGGCAGCGGTTTCGCGGACACCGCATTGGAATTCGCACCGCGGAACTGAGGGTAGTTTTCAGCCAGGCACGTTTGACCCACGGCCAGCACGACGAACAGCACGGTAAGTTGATAAGTGAAATGCATAAAACTCTTCCTGACATCCATAACACAAACAGCTGCTATGAATCATTGAGAACCATACGAGAAATTATCTGACTTACAGATAGTGTAGAGGCTACCAACGAGAAAGAAATAGCAATTCTGCATGAAGGAAAACAGGAGTGACAGGTCTGGTTCCAGATCGCGTTTATTGCAACCTGCTTAGAGTATTTCGACCGCAGAACAGACCCATTAGCCGCAGGGCATTAGCCCCGGTTGAAACGTCTTTGTCAGGTAACGTTCACATTAAAAAACGCGACCTGGCGGAATTCATCCAGATGTCGCGCGAACGGTTATTTCCACTCCATCAGAAATAAGAAAGGCAGCGAGCCGCCCAGGATCGCCCCTCCCAGCATGCCTGCGGGAACGGTGAAAATAATGAGCACCCAGTCAGCCTCCCCGAGACCGCCTCCCAGGAAGTGGCAGAAATAGATGAGACCATAAAACCCCACAAAGGCACCAACGATAAGACCAATGCCTGCTGTGGTAATGGCTGCTATAATCGTCAAAATAGATGTCAGGGCGGTGTCGATTTCGTCGTCAATTCCACCCTGGATTTCGTTAACGTCTGACATGGGAAAGCCTCGGGATTAATCTGGTAAAATAGAGCGGTTTCATTTTCTCGTACAGTTAACAGGCGTAGAAGCAGATCAGATATCACGCATGGAATGAAAATTATTCCGGATTAAAGAAAAAAGATGTCTACAGCCACCAGGTGATCGATTACAGTACGGGGAACCACGCTGAGACTCAAAAATCCTCTTTCATCCCCACCCGGAAAGTCACTTCCATGTCCATTGCTTCGCTACAATTCGAAGCTGCCTGTTCGATCAAAAACAAAGCACTCGGACTCCGCGAACCATCGGGGCTCACCATCGATCCGGAAGGGAAGCTCTGGACCGTCTGTGATCAATCGAGGAAACTCTTTCAGCTCGACACCAACGGTCAGATCCTCTCGACACGGGAGGTGGACAACAAAGGTCTCGAGGGCATCACCTTCGATTCCCGGGGGCATTTCCTGGTCGTCGATGAAGATGCCGGCAAGATCCTGAAGTACGATCCCGCCACGGGAAAGGAAATCGCAGACCGCCGGCTGAAGGACATGCAGGGCTTCGCTGCCGTCTCCCTCTGTTTCGAAGAGGCCGACAACAATGGACTGGAAGGCATTACCCATGACTCTACGCGTTCCGAAATCCTGCTGCTCAAGGAAGCCGATCCGGGGCTGCTGATCGCCGTCAGCGACGATCTGGAACGCATCGTCACCGTCGATCACCTGGACGAGAGTCGGGGATTCGTCGACGAGGAACTGGATGCTGAAGCCATCGATTTCTCGGGCATCTGCTATGACCGCGTCCGCGATCTCTGCTGGATTGTCAGCGACCAGGCCGGACAGGTCTTCATTTACGATCGGCACAACGGCAGAGTCACCCAGCGTTTCTCCTTCGAGGCTGCAGGAAAAACGATACGCAAAGCCGAGGGAGTCACACTGGATCGCGAGTCAAAGTATCTCTACATCGTCTGCGATCAAGACGCAGAACTGGTACGGTTTCGGATTGTGGATTGAAGTCGCGCAAGTCAGATCCTGTTTACTTCGAGCCTGAATCAAGCCTGACAAAAACCAGGGCGATATGAGAGATCCCAACCCGAGCATTTCATGGGCCTTGTAACCTGTTTTATATGTTGAAGTTATAGAAATCATTCTGGTGAGATACTTAAAGTGGCTCAAACCGGCTCTCCTCCGGATAAAGCTTGAAGTCGCACGAAAATCAGTTAAAATATCGTTGATGCGTAAGGCGTTTCCGATTCAACACGTCTGATGCTACCAGCCGATACTATTCCAGACTACCTGCCACGACCTACTGATCCATAAAAACGCGTTTCGCTGCTCGAAGAGATGGAGAGCCTCACTCCCGCGACGCGTCGAGATCACAGCTGAACCACCGGATTGTTTTCTGAAAGATCGACTATGCTCAATCGTAGACAAATGATGCAAACCCTGGCCGCCGGTGCCGGTGCCGCCTTTGGACTTCCCCTCCTGCCCGAACGTCTGCTCGCCATGCCGACCAGTAAAGACACTCCCAAGCGGATTGTCTTCTTCATGCAGAACCAGGGATTCGATCCGGCGACCTGTATTCCCGAAGGCATGAAACGGAGCGGCTCACTGGCGAAGGTCAAACTCCCCGAACCGATCAGCCCGCTGGAACCTTACAAAGATCGTCTGCACATCATCAACGGTCTGCACGGCATTCACACCAGTCCTTCGCACAGCGCCTTCTTCGGCGCGCTGGGTGGCTACCGCGGAAGTGACGGCGTCCCGCCGAGTGCATCGACCATTGATTACGAGTTGAGCAAAATCCTGCCGCAGACACTGCTGCCGCATCTCTGCATCGGCATGGACTCCATCGAGAACATGCGGACCAAGCCGACCATCGCGACGCTGTCAGCCAGTGGCGCCGGTCAGCCGATCTTCATGCACTCCAATCCGAACCACCTGTATCAGATGCTGTATGGCGGCATCTCTACCGGCGATATTCGACGTCAGCATGAAGCCCGTTCCAATATCTTTAATCAGATCGAACAGCTGGCCGCCGCGAAAGGCAATGCACTGCCCACCGCCGACCAGCAGCGGTACGGTCAATTCGTCGACGGCTTCAAAGAAGTCAACGGTCTGCGCGATCGTCTCGATTCGGTTGCCGGTCACTTGAGCAAATTCGCACCCAAAGTGGACAGTCGCTATACCAGCCCTGAGCACGAAACCGACTGGCACGATGTGCTGCTGGACCTCGGTATCTCCTCGCTCACTTCAGGTATCACGAACACGCTGACCATCGGTTCGGGACGCGGTGAAATCTTTGGTGCCTGGAAAGGGCTGGGCATTGAACAGCAGGGCCACAACCTGGGCCACATGGAACAGCCGGGCAATCCGATCTGGATTAAGATTCGTCAATACAACAGCCGCATGCTGGTGCGGATCATCGAAGCCCTCGAATCGATCCCCGAAGGGAGCGGCACGATGATGGATCACACACTCATCGTTTACACCAGCAACAACGCCGACAAACAGCACACCAGCGGTGCCAACTGGCCGGTGATGCTGCTGGGCAATTTCGACGGTGCTTTCAAGACCGGCTGCTTCACCCAACTGGACGGCAAACGGCCGATCAACTCGTTGTACGCGACGCTGCTGGAAGCTGCCGGCGTTCCCTGTGAGCACTTCAACATGAATGAGAAGCTGGCCCGCAAGTTCGATTCCGGTTCCGGCCCGCTGCAGGAACTGCTGGCATGATCGGGTTTCGTCTCGTCGCCGCTCTCACAGTTTTGTTAAGTCTGCTCGCTGTCACTCACGGCGAGACGTACACGCCCGGGCAGAAGGTTTCTAAAGACTACCAGAGTTTTGCGAAAACCTTTCTGAAGACCCATTGTGTCGACTGTCATGGCGCGACCGACCCGGAAGGGAATCTTTCGCTGCACGATCTCGGTCCCGTGGATGAAGTCAACGCGGCGACCTGGCGGAGTGTCTGGGCACAGGTCACGCTGAAAGAGATGCCGCCTCGAGACATGACTCAGCCGGAAGTCATCGAACGGCTGCAGTTCTCGGACTGGATTGTCGGCGAACTGACAAACGCGATGCGCGACAAAGGCGGATTCCACGATCACCTGGATCCGAACAAAGCCAACTATGTCGACCACGAGCTACTTTTTGGCCCGCTGCCGGCTAACATCAAACTCGTTCCGACCGCATCCCCGGCACGACTCTGGCGGTTAACACCTCAAGAGCATATGACGCGTCTGAATGAACTGATCAACAAAGAGCCCGAATACGATCCGAACAAGCCGGGACTGCGGACGCACGGCGATGACGTTCCCACCAATCACGGCGGCGAACTCAAACTCTATTTCGGAGTCGATCGCATTATCAAATGGCAAGGCGGAACGGTGGCGTATGCGACCGCAGTCAAGAGCGTCCCCGCCATTCTGTCGTCAGCTCGCACACACGGGCTGGAAAACTATCCCGACTTCTACACCGTCAACAGTGCGGAAGCGACACAGATCCTGAGTATGGCGGCGGATATTTTGCGGTACATGGCATACGGTCCGTTGAGTATTGCCAAGCCGTACCAGATCAGCGATGATCCGCGTCCCGTCATGAAAAAATGGAATGGGGATATTCGCGGGCTGCCGACGAGTATCGTTTACAGCACGAAAGTCATGCGGCCGCTGACACCCGTTTATGATCTGATGGAGCAGGAAGATACCACCGATGCCAGCCTGCAGGCTGCCATCAGTTATCTGTTCGAAATGCTGACCTTCCGCCCGCCGACCCCGAAAGAGTCAGATCAGTACTTGACCATCGTGAAACAGTCGATCGACAAACTCGGTAAGAAAGACGGCGTCGTTCTGGGGTTGTCAGCTTTGTTTCTCGATCGCGATGCCCTCTTCCGCCCCGAACTGGCCGCCGCCGGTCAACCCGATCAATACGGTCGCGTGATGCTGCAGGACTGGGAACTGGGACTGGCCGTCAATCACGCCCTGCGCTACATCAAACCTGACGCAGAGCTGCGTGCCGCGATTGTCGAAGGTCGCATGCGGACCCGCGCAGACGTGAAACGCGAAGTCGAACGAATGCTGGCGGACGACACTGTCCGCAAGCCGCGGGTCCTGCGTTTCTTCCGCGATTACTTTGACTACGATCTGGGCGGTTACATCTGTAAGGATGCGAAAGCACTCGCTGACACAGGGGTGAGCAACCGGGGTCAGGCCCATTATCGGGCCATGTTCGATTCAACGGCCAGTACAGATCGTCTGATCGAACTGATCCTGAAAGATGATCGCGATGTCTTCCAGCGTCTGTTGACGACGAACCAGGTCGTCGCGACCAAAGCAGATGAAATCTATTTTGGTGAGCGACGAACCCGCAAGGAAGAGATCGCCGCCCGCAAAGCGGCGCAGGAGCAGGCGGCCAAAGAAGCGGCCAAAACCGGAAAGGAACCCAGCAAGGCCGACAAGCGAAAAGCCGCGCAGGTCAACCATAAAGTCACACCGACGCAGCTCACAGGACCGGAGATCTTTGCCCGCGTCAGTCGTCGCAGTTTTGGTACAGGCTCGATGGAACCGGAACGAATCCTGGCAAAAATACCTGAAGATCAGCGTCTGGGCATCCTGACGCATCCCAGCTGGCTCGTTTCGCATTCCGACGCGATGGACAATCACGCCATTCGTCGCGGCCGCTGGATTCGCGAACGATTACTGGGTGGCGGCATTCCCGATGTGCCGATCACCGTCGATGCCATGCTGCCCGATGAACCGGATAAGACACTCCGCGAACGGATGCGGGTGACTCGCGAAGAATACTGCTGGACCTGCCACAAAAAGATGGATCCGCTGGGCCTGCCCTTCGAGATGTATAACCATGCGGGTCTGTATCGCGAGACCGAACTCGAAAAACCGGTCGACACCACCGGCGCAATCATCGATTCCGGCGACCCCAAACTGGATGGCGAAGTCGCGAACGCGATTGAGTTGATCGAAAAAATCGCGGCCAGCGAGCGGGCCGAGCAGGTCTTTGTCCGCCATGCATTCCGCTTCTGGATGGGTCGCAACGAAACATTGAACGATGCCCCGGTGCTGCAGGCAGCCCATCGCGTCTACAAAGAGAACGGCGGCAGCATGAATGCACTCATCGTCTCCCTGCTGACGTCAGACGCCTTTCTCTACCGCACCCGCAACGACGCCGCGCTGGTGGAATCTGACTGAGCCGATGATGAGAGTCGCGGTATAAACCGTGATGGACACTGCGATCTATGAACGTGCACTGTGTGTCTCGACTCATCCCGTTGTTTTAACGCTCTGAAATGAAGGATGAATTTTATTTTTCAGATAGCGAAAAAGACGGTCGCGATTTTGGGGTTCACGATGTTTGTGAATACGCTCACTGTGATTCTGTTTTTCAATATCTCGTTTCGTCGAGATGACCCCTATATAATTGGTTTTCTTCCGGCAATGCTCATCTTGCCGGGGTGGATTTTGTATTTCATTTTTGAACGCTATCCAAAACGATTTCTGAATCAAAATTCTGCTTTTCTCTGCTATTCTCCTTTTCCACTCCTGTTCTTCATTATTCCTGGTGTGCTAGTGAGAGGCGAAGGTTCCGGGTATATGTTCCTTTTTGGAGTCTACTTTGTGGCGGGTGTGTTATTGTCCCTGCCAGTATTAAAGCAAATGGAAAAGCAGTCTGTCGTTTATGTATTGATCGCTTTCGGATTGATCTATCTTTTGGGGTTCGTGTTATCTATTTGGTTATAATGTCATTCTTGATATGATCGAATTGAAATCAACGCAGCATTCGTGATCTGTCTGTTGTGTTGAGCGGATCAAAAGAAATCCTTCAATCAAGAATGAAATAACCAGCAGCAAATTATGGGTGAATCCACCAAAGCCGTGTGTGCGTTACTGATGATCGTGAGCGGTATCGCTGCTGCTTTCGCCTGGATGGCCGATCGCCCTGATGCTGTGACATGGGGAATTCGTATCGGCGGCTTTGTCAGTGCAATGCTGATGCTGGGGGTGATTCTCAAGCTGCACTTTCGTGCGGACCTGGAACACGATTATTTGCGTCAACTGACGGGAACGTATTTCAATCGTGATGACTTCTGTTTTGCGTTTCTCGTAACTCCCCATGACGGCCTCGCGTTCATGGATGCGTATTTTCAAACGCAGAGGGACCAACCATGTATGGGGCAAATTGCCTTGCGGCCCGCGCGAGGTTTCTTTCTGACTCGTGCCAATTTTGATGCCATTACATTTGAGGTCGAATGTCCGCCTGCCGGATTTGGCTTCGCTCGAATTGCCATTCCGATTCCCGAAAAACTTCAGGGAAAACGGCTCTCGTTCGAGGTAGGTGCATGTGTACGTTATCCGGAGGGCAAAGGGCGTCGCGTCCGTTTTCATGACGGCATTTTCCTGAGATCCAATTCGAATTTTGGGAATTCGTTTGGGACCGCCCTGACCGCTGCAGGGGCGGCTACCGGATCCCTCGTTCTCTCCAGCCCCGCAACAGCAAACATTGAATTGCCCGCTGACGTTGCCGAAGAGATTCCCAATGACCTCGCTCCAGAAATAAAAATACTTTGGCAACTGGGGGAACCGCCACTGGAAAATGTTGGCTGACAACGCGGACTTAAGTTTACCTGCTGTCACTCTTTTGTATGCTTGCGTTTACGGCTGCCACAGCGCTTTGCCGCGATAGCGGGTGCCGATGGGATACCGCTCGCTGGGGACCGCAGCGGTCTCCATGATCTGTGCGATCCGCTGCACGACTTCGGGATGTTGTTTCGCGACGTCCGTGGTCTCTCCCAGATCCTGTTTCAAATCATAGAGCGCAATCGCTGCCTGCTGGCCGTGGCGAATTCCTTTCCAGTCTTTCCAGCGCACCGCCTGATCGTAGCGGGCTCGGCAGTGGCCGTAGTCCCAGTACAGAAAGTCATGTTTCTCAGGCAGCGGTTTTCCCTGAAGCGTCTGCACGAGGGAGACGCCGTCGAGTTCTTTAGGAACCGGGGCAACCGCCAGTTCCGTAAATGTGGGCAGCATATCCTGGAAGGCGATGACTTCCTCATTAACTGTGTCTGCAGGAATCACGCCGGGCCAGCGGGCAATCAGAGGCACGCGGATGCCTCCTTCGGTGAGATCCCGTTTAAAACCCCGTAAGGGTCCGTTCGTCTGGAATCGTTTGGGAACTCCTTTATGTCCGCCATTATCGCTGGTGAAGATGATCAGCGTTCGCTCGCGTAGCTGGAGCTCATCCACCAGACGCATGATTCGTCCCACATCGCGATCCAGCCGATGGATCATCGCGGCATATTTTTTCGATTTGGCATCCCAGTCCCGGTCGGAGTAAGGTTCGGTCGAAGGGACTGCCAGCCCGTGCGGATCTTCCTCCTTCGCGGAGAAGTGGGGTACGGTATAAGCGGCATACAGGAAGAAGGGATCCGCAGTCGAAGTGCGAATGAATTTCAAAGCGCGATCGGTCAGCAGATCGTGACTGTATTGCTGACGCGATTCCCGGTTCCCCGTCAGCTCCAGGCGGCCTTCGTTATCGTCCAGGTACTCGGTGAAATAATAATGCGCGTGATCCTGGTTCAGATAGCCGAACCACATATCGAATCCCTGGTTCGTAGCTTGACCGACCGTGCCTGCATCGCCGAGCGACCATTTCCCCACGCCGCCACAGCGATAACCTGACTTCTTCAACACCTCAGCGATCGTTACATCGTCCGCCTGCAGGTAGGTCGGATAGTGGGGGATATTGTCCCGCGCAGGCGTATGCCCGTTATGCAGCCCGGTCATCAAGACGGCCCGTGAAGCCGTGCAAACCGAGGCCCCCGCGTAAGCCTGCGTGAACCGCATTCCCTGGGCGGCCAGCTGATCGATGTGCGGTGTCTGGATCAGTTTCTGTCCGTAGCAACCCAGATCACCATACCCCAGATCATCGGCCATGATGAAAATGATATTCGGACGCTGCTGCTCTGCGGCCTGTACCGCAGTCGGCACACTGAGCAGACAGATCATCAGCCAGAACACTACGGAGGCAAACGGAAATCGCAGTCCGCCGCTGATATTAGTGTTTAAGTTTCTGAGCGCTCGTATCGACATCCGCTTCCCATCCCTTCAAAGCCTGGTTCAGTTTGTTAACGATTTCCGGATGCGCCACTGCCTGGTTCTGCTGTTCGCCGAGATCGGTTTCCAGATTGAACAGTTCGCGGCGCTGATTGGTGACGCACAGTTTCCACTTCCCACTGCGCACCGCGCTGCGATTTCCCATCCGCCAGAACAGACTACGGTCGGCCAGCTTCTGTTTGCCCTGCCAGAGCGGTGCCAGATCGACGCCGTCAGTCTGGTAATCCACATCGGGAATCCCTGCGATGCTGGCGAAGGTCGGGAGCAGATCAATGGAATGCGCGGTCTGATCTGTGACGCCGGGACGAATGGTGCCCGGCCAGGACATCAGACAGGGCACGCGATGCCCGCCTTCGTACAACGTCCCCTTTTGACCGCGGAGGGGGCCATTGCTGGAGATGTGCTGAAACTGTTTTCCATAGTTGAGATAGCCGCCATTATCCGAAGAGAAAATGACGAGCGTGTTCTTTTCCAGTTGCAGGCGCTGGAGCGCGGCCATAATTTGTCCCACACTCTGGTCCAGCGATTCAATCATCGCCCGCGTATGCGGACTGACATTTCCCGGCTCGGGAATGATGCCCCATTTGTCCGCATGGTATGACTGTCCCGCTTGCCGATGAGGCGGATCGTTCGGTCCCTGCCAGGGAAAGTGTATCGCCAGATGAGGCACATAAAGAAAGAAGGGCCGCTCGCGATTGGCTTCGATAAACTCTACGCTATACCTGCTCAACAGGTCGGCGGTGTAACCTTTTTCCATCTGGATCGCATTGTTGTGCCACCAGTCCTCATTGCCCGAACGATCGACGTGCGTGTGATGATCGCCGTCTCCCGAGGCCAGACCTCGAAACACATCAAAACCCTGACTGGTGGGCAGCCAGGGGGGCTGGTAACCCAGATGCCACTTCCCGAAACAGGCTGTCGCGTAACCCCGCTGCTTCAGCAACTCGGCCATCGTCAGTGCCTGATGGGGGAGACCGATGTCGCGATCTGCTTTGCCTGAGAGGGCGCCTTCAAACTCGGTACCAAATCGCTGTTGATACTGCCCCGTCAACATCGCGGCCCGGGTCGGCGTGCACATGGCGCCGGCAGAATGGAAGTCCGTAAATTTCAAGCCACCCGCGGCCAGGCGATCGATGTGAGGCGTCTGGACCTGTTTGTTTCCATAACAGGCCAGGTCACCGTAGCCGAGATCATCGGCCAGGATCAACACAATATTCGGCGGTTGTTGCTCGGCAGCCTGAGAAACCAGGCCAGTCAACACATAACATACCGCGATCAGCAGAAACATAAGAGGAGAGCGCATGACGTCTTAGATTCCAACGAAACAGCAGGGAGTGAATTCAATATCCGTGCTCTTCACTATAGCGGCAGTCCCTCATCAATCACAACTTAAAACCGTGACAGAGAGGCAGGGCTGCATCTGACATGGTTTACTGCCACTCTCAGGGTAGAATCGCAAACACGCGTGCCGGGAAGCCTGAGCCTCCTTTGGGTTTGGGAAACGTGACCACCGCCAGGGCTCCCGATTCGGGCAGTTGATCCAGGTTCGTTAACAGCTCAATCTGATAATGATTCTGGCTCAGAATGTAGGTCTCCAGGGAATAGTCGTCCTGCGATGTGGCAACACCCGGATCCGTGTCGGTGGTTTCATGCCCCGAAGCGGTGATGCCACGCTCTTCGTAGAGGTACTGCAACACCTCCCGGCTCCAACCCGGATAGTGGGCGATGCCGGCCTGGTCTCTGTTGTGCATGGCAGCATCATCGGGCCAGCGTTTTGACCAGTCGGTCCGCATCACGGCAAATGCGTTTGGGGGGAACCGGTCCATACTTCGCCTCCCACTGGCGGATATCGTCCATCGTAATCGTGTAATCGGGATTCTGTTCTACCGCGGCATGCACGTCAAATAACACCAGCGGCATGATCATTTCTTTGACATCGATCTGATCCAGCGTGCGGCCCCCTTTGACAAAGTGCGCGGGAGGATCGGCGTGCGTCCCCCACTGACCAACGTGACAATACAGCTGCGCGAAGAATCCGCTGCCCAGCGTGTCGGGCTGTTTGTCATACCAGTAGATGGTCTTCACCGTTTCATTGGGAAAGCCGGGCCAGTGTGGAATCCCCGGCTCAAAAGCATGCGTCAGATCGACGAACTTCTTCTGCTGCAGCACCTCATACGCCTGCGTCAGAGTGATCTCTGCCACCGCGTCCGCCTCTGGAGCGACAGCCTTCTCTCCGCAACCAGAGAGACACAGGGTCAGATAAAACAAGATCACCAGCGGATAGAGACAACCAGGGCAGGAGATTCTCATGAGATTGGTTCCCGTTTCAGATCAGAAGGGATTCGACTCCCCGATTGTCCGGAATGACCCCGCACCGCACAAGCACTTTTATCAAATCAAGTCACCCGGATGCTCAAACAGCCCTTTAGTGATTTAGACAGCATATCGGATTCTTCGGTACGGACTCCGATTCCCCTAAGGGGTTTCTTTCCAGCGATTAAAACCAGTACACTGAATAAAACTTGAATCCAGACTACCATTCATCTTTCTGGCTACAACAGGGGATCTCGCATGCTCATCAACCTGAATGTCTCCCGGTATTTCGCTGCCATCTGTTTCTTCATCTGCTGCCTGTTCCTTCTCTACTGCGAACAAACAGTCCAGGCAGCCGACCAGAGTGCCAACATTACGCGACTGTCCGAAATCCTACCTGATAAGCCATGGCTCGAACGACGTAAAGAGATCCAGCGACGCTGGCTGGAACTTCTGGGACCTTTTCCCGATAAAGTACTCCCGCTTGAAAGCAAGCTGGAAGAGGTAGAACAGAAAGATGGTCTGACTCGTTATCATGTCAGTTTTCAGACCGAAGCAGATGACCGGGTCACCGGCTGGCTGCTGGTTCCGGATGAGGCAAAGAATAAACCGACTCCCGCGATCATCTGTATTCACAGCACAACCTGGGGCTCGGGAAAAGATGCCACCATCGGGCTTTCGGGGCGCCGTCCCGTCGATCCGCCACGCGACCCGCAGGTGGGAGCCGCCTATGGATTGACTCTGGCCCAGCATGGCTTTGTCACACTGAGCATCGATCTGCTGACCGATGGCGAACGCATCGATCCCCGGCATCGAGTGATGGATACCCGACCGTTTTATCAAAAGCACCCGGAATGGTCGATCGTGGGCAAGAATACATGGGATATTATGCGCAGCGTCGATTTTCTGCAAACGCTGGACTTTGTCGACCACGGCCAGATCGGTTGTACGGGCTGGTCGCTGGGAGGACACACGGCCCTCTTTGCGGCGGCCTTTGACGAGCGGATCACTGCCACCGTCAGTAACGGCGGTGTTCTGGACTGGTGGCGACAGACGGCGGCGTGGTCCCGCAAACCATCCAGTTGGACTCCCTGGCGCAAGGGCATCGATGCGCCTACCAGCAGTAAAAAACTGGAACGCCGATTTGGTTTCAAAACCAATAGTGGCCCTTATGTCTATATCAAAAGTTTTCGCCCGTATATCGACGATCCCACCAGGCAGATTCCGATCGACTTTGACAGCCTGATGGCCCTGGTCGCGCCGCGTCCCCTGCTGATCATCTCGACGGAACACGAATTCTATCGGCACCGGTTCTTCCCCAAAGCACAACAGACACTGGAAATCTACGCCAACTGGAAAGATGCAGACGGTCTGCCCAGCGTCCTCAAAGCCAGACAGGAGCGACGGGGCTATGCAGAGACACTCGAATACTATGGAACGCAACACCTGATGAAGCCGGAAAAAATTGAGCGGCAGCTGGGAGAATTCGGAGCAGGGGACTGCTTCAGCTGGTTTTCATTTCCGGGTGGTCACAGCTTTCCGGGTGTTGCCCGCAGGATGACCTTCGCCTGGTTTGATCGCTGGCTGGGTCGGACCCTGTATTGAAACAGGGAGAGACAGATCAGGTTGGTGAAATGGTATCTCAATCCTTCGCAGGTCTTACTTTGTCCCACAATTCCAGCAGCAGAAAGTACGGAACTGCCATGATCATAGAGAACAACAGCAGCTGGATCATTTCTTTGACTTCGATCTGAATCATCTCTGGTCTCGGACTTTAGAAGTTATATTGCAGCCAGCTGAAAATAAATTTGCTCTCCGTTGATTTTCCTGCAATGATGCGCTCTCTACAAGTATTTATTGCTCCCGGAAGCAGTACCGACTTCAGGAAAGAAAAGTGAAAGGTAATCTGATGAGTTGCAGAACCAGCCTGGGTAACTTTTGTTTGCTGACAGCATTTGCTTTCTCCCTGTCATGCGGAGCTCGTTTGTTCGCTCAATCAGAGCCGACCGCGCCTGTGGTGATCGAATTGAATGACGAGTACTTTGATCCGGAAACGGGGATCCTGAAAGTCCATGTGACTCTGCAAAATCAACAGAACATTCCCATCTATCTGGTGGCAAACCAGTGGACTTTTCTCAAAGGAGCCCCCGGCAGTAATACTCATCATTTGACGGTGCAGAGACAGAAAGACCTGCTCATTTTCGATTTATCACACCTGCCAGTCACCGAACGTTTCTGGAATGCCATCCACGAGGTCGGCCTGATCTTGATGGTATTACAGTCAAACCATCAAGATCAGGCCGCACAGAAGCCATCATTTTGTGCTGGCATTTCAACTTCCGCTCCAGCTGAGTTGGGAATTATCCGATGTCGACATAGTCAACGTGCCTGAGCATCCTGTGAAAGTGCAATTCCGATTTGGCTGGGCGCGGGAAGACATGGAGGATTTTGTTCAAAGAGAACTATTGCCGAAAACATCCCCTGCTAAAATTGAGTCGCCCAAGTTCACGGCCAGACAGGCGCATCAACAAAACCAGAAACGGCTGAAGCTTGAGGAAAAACGAATTTTGACAGAGTGGCAGCACACCGTATTGAGTGATCCAATGACGGTCGACTTGACTCCTGCAAACGACTGAATGGGCAAACGCGCTTCCCGATTCCGCAGAAGGCTCCCTGATGACGAACTCACCACTTCGCAAGAAAATCGGTTACACAGTGCTGATTCTCCTGGTTCTGGTTGTGGCATTTGATCAGTTCCTGCGCTATTGTCAGAGTCGCCTTGAACCTTATAACGGCGATCCCCCGCTCAAAAACACGATGAAAATGTTGGGGCTGGCATTCCATAATTTTCAAGAGCAACATGGTTCACTGCCAGGCAACATCAGGGACGCATCGACGGGCCAGAACCTGCTCAGTTGGCGAGTGCTTCTGCCTGAAGAAGTGGGCGAGACGCTGCCTGGTTATCAAAATTCCGAACCGTGGGACGCCCCCGACAATCGCGAGCTGACGGGCTTTCTTCCCGATCTGTATCAACATGCGGGCAATGGCTGGCCGGTCACTCTGAGTGACCAGCGTGTGGCAGGCCTGACGAGTGCCTTGGGGGTGAAAAATCCAAGCGGCAATTGGAACGGCACAGACCCGGACAGCGAGCCGGTGCTTTATATTAACAACAAAGCGGTCCTTTGCATCGGCGTCGCTGCAGCGGAACGCGTCCCCTGGACAAAACCCGTCGATTATTCGATCTCCGAGGTAATCGAACAGCTGCAGCAGGACCAGGGCAGTACCTCACCCACGATCCTATTCGCCCTCTTCGCAGACGGCTACGTCATCCCGCCCCCGTTCACCTGGAAGCTGAACGAGCCTGAATAATCATAGGCAACATGCTGAAAGTGACATTTCATTTCCGGACAGGTCTCAGTTTGTCCCATAATTCCAGCAGTAGAAAGTATGGGACTGCGATGATCATGGAGAACAACAGCAACAGCAGCATGACCGGTGCGAGCAAAAGACTCAGGCAGATACTAAGTGTCTCCATCAGCTTTCCCGGGGGTTGATAGACCCTTGTGTCATCCAGCTCACGCTCGTACTGAATTGCTTCCTCGTAGAGAAAGACGACGTACTCAATGTACTCCTGCAGGCTGTCAGCATCGGGCAGGGGGTTCCCTGCTGCATCCTCCGGGTACTCACCAGGATGTGGGCCGCCCATATAGACGGGAACAGCAGAGGACTGAGTGTCGATCGCGTACACGTCTCCATTCCCATTTTCGCCAATGACAAAATAGTGGGGTGGAAAAAACATGCGCACGTACTCCGCCTGGTCTACATTCATCCGGACCAGCGATTCCTGGTTATGAGTAAGCAGCTCCAGTTCTTCGACGCCGAGTGTCGCCGCCAGTTCCTTTAACCGTTGCGGATAATTTAGCAACAGCTCCCGATAAGTGGTCGGCAATATACAGCCGGTCTCGGTTTCCAGTTCCTGGATTTCGGTTTCGGTCATGCGGTGAGCTCGAAGAACGTAATGCGATTTCGCATGTCTCAGGTAAAGAAAACCAGTGGCATGCACGTGAGGGAGCGGGTATAAACAATTTGCTGCTCCGCCTATTCTAACATTCACTCCAGCGGGATCGAAATTATCGGCATGGATATTTCTTTGGGTGACATTTTATTTCGCACAATGAATCCGCCGACTATGGAGGCGCAGATTTTTGCTTTTGAATGATGGCTTTCGAAATACGACCAGCGAATTTCGCTGAGGTTCCCGTCAAAGTGATTGAAGGCAATGCTCACCTTGAGGTTACGAGCCCCCCTGATACGTTACAATGAAGTACTCAAGGTCTGCAGACAGGAACACTGAGATGTCAACAGAGACTCCCCCCGTCAAACCCAGCCGTCTTCGCCAGCTCTCAGGCGTGGTGAGCCTGGGTGTTCTGTTTGCCCTCTCATACTGGGTGATGGGCTACATCATGGTGTCGCCTTACAACGCCCATGACTACCTGCTACGAATCGTCTTTTCAGCACTTCCGCTGGGAGTGCCGGTCCTGCTCTATCAATGGGTTACCATCCGCCGCGCCGAACCGGCGGTCATGCTCTGGGGCGCTTACGCGGGAGTCTGGCTGCTGTTACTCTTACAGGGACAGTACGGGAGCAATTATGTCACCGTTCTACTTTTGTTGTTATTTGTCGGCTGTTCTTTCGTGGTCTTTCTCGTTGCGACATTTCTGTTGAGCGCAGACATCCGGGACCGCCGCTTCCAGGGTACCACGCTGCTGGCGAACCTGGTAATCCTGTTCGCCAGCGGACAGGTCCTGGTAGAGATTGTGTTTAACCCCATCGTGATCTGAAGAACTCAAAGCGACTGCCACAACAGTCGGCTGCTCATCCGCATTCCGCTCGGCTACACACTCACACAGCTCCGCATCTGTACTTTTTCACACAACCTACTCTTTTGCAATTAATTTGTATTTAATATTGACTTTCACAATTGTTTTGCAACAATATTTCTATTGTCTAAATGAGACGCTCTGTTTTAACTGATCACCCTTTGCCCCTGGAGTCCTGACGATGTACAGAGAGAACTCCACCCGCCAAACAACACTTACCCGCCACGGATTTACTTTAATCGAACTACTGGTCGTGATTGCGATCATCGCGATCCTGATTGCCCTGCTTCTGCCTGCAGTCCAACAGGCACGGGAAGCCGCTCGACGTAGCCAGTGCAAAAACAACCTGAAGCAGATCGGAATTGCGCTGCACAACTATCATGATGTGCATTCGGTCTTTCCTCCTGGATGGGTCGGCGTTGTGAGTCGTCAGCCGAACGTCGGAGGCGAGAGTGGCTTTTCCTGGGGCACGATGATTCTTCCCTACATCGATCAGGCAAATCTCTACAATCAGTTCAATTTCAGTCTGGCTATGGACGTCGCCCCCAATCGAGCTTTGCTCAGCCAGCGATTGACCGTTTTCCAGTGCCCCAGCGATCCCAAACCTGATACCTTCATGGCGGAAGACCGCAACGCCGCACAGGTTCAGATGGCAACCGCCAACTATGCAGCTGTGTTCGGTTCGGTCGAACTGGATGACTGTTACACGGTCTCGCCGGGAACGCCTCCGCTATCCGCGCAGGGACAATGTGTGAGTAACGGCATTTTCTATCACAACAGCAAAGTCCGCATGCGGGACATTACCGACGGTACGAGTAACACACTGATGGTGGGGGAGCGAACCACCTACAACGATCCCGTAGAGGGTCCCTGGTACGGCACCTGGTCTGGAGCACTCCCGCTGACAGACGATGCCCCGGCCCGCGTGATCGGTCACGCAGAGCACCTGCCCAATGGTGGTGACGATCCCGAAGACTTTGGCAGCTTCCATGTCGGCGGTGCCCACTTTATCCTGGGAGATGGACACGTCAGATTTCTGAGCGAAAATATGAATCAGGAAATCTTCGAAGCCCTGGGGACACGGGCAGGAGGCGAAGTCATCGGCGAGTTCTGATCACTTCTGTGGCTGGTGGGGCGCCTTGCATGAAATAGTCCCGCCAGCACATCTGGAACTCTGATTCTACAGTTCTACCGTCAGCGCCCGACGTACGTCATCACCCAGAACCGGACGGTCAAAGTCATCCTTGTAGATGTATGCTGTCGCCAGCATCAGCCACCCGAGCATATAGGGCATTCCGCCTCCACAGCTCATCCCGCCACCATCGCCGCCTCTGCGGAAGCCAGGCTCGTGAATCGCTTCCCACTGCCAGGGATTATTCGCGATGGTGAGACCAAAGGCATTGGGTCCGCTTTGCAGCCAGCCCCGGTCTTCTGAAGGGCTCCAGTCCATCGGGGCATCCTCTCCCCAGCGATAGAGAGTTCTCACGCCCGCGCCGCAGGCATATTCCCATTCATCCGAGGTCGGCAATCTGAAGCCCTGGGATGCCAGTTGGGCGCGCGCTCTGGCATGATGTGGAAATGGTGCAGACTCATCAACAGCAGCGCCTTTGAGCTTCTGATCTACCAGTCGTTTTATTTTTGTTTCCAGCAGAAACGCATCCAGGGAAACGTCGCGAGGCGGCGTCATGATTTCTTCGAGATAGTCATCGAACGACATCGGCGTCTCGAATTCTTCCAGTGCTATTTCCCACAGTTCTACCTGTTCCGAAGTGAGCGGAAAGGGGCGTTCCCACTCATAGCCGAGCTGAACCGTGTCTCCCGGAATGAGTACGAATTCGGAGTTGTCATAATTGAAAACCGCCAGCGAATTTTCCTGACCCTGGTATTGAAAGGTTCTGATGCCCGAAAAAGCAAAGGGAACAGGCAGTGATCTGCGCACCTCGAGAGCCAGATCAACCCGCTCTGAGTTGGTGAGTCTGTTCCATGTTTCGCGATGAATGGTCATGAAGTTCCGCCGTTGCTCACCGTGTCTGCATTCTGATTTTCACCTGTCCGTCGACGAAGCGGGTATTCCAGAAACAGACCGACTACAGCCAGGCACAGAAGTAACGGATAGGTCCAGCCCAGGTGCACACCGAGCAGGATCCGAAAGAAAGAAAGTCCATCGACATACAGATACGAACAATATAATACCGCAGCGAAGATCAGAAAGGAAAACCAGACCACGGACTGCCTGATTTTACCGGGAGAGCAGCAGATCAGCCCCAAAGCAATCAGGGCGGCACACAGATTCGAAAACGCAAAGATCCGCAGGTCGGCAATCAGTGCCGCCAGCGTCTGATCGTAATACGTCCGGATCCTCTCCTTGGTCTCGCTGACTTTTCGGAGCAGGGGATTCAATCGCTGCGGAGCCGGTGGCAGTTTTTTCTGACGCGTCAGATTGGCAATATAAGCAGCAGGATCGTTGCGGTATTCCTGGATCTGCTGATTGATGGCGGCTTCCTGATCGTCGTTCAACAGTTTTTTGATCAGCGGCGAACGCATGCCCTCTTCCACCGCATCAACCAGAGGCAGGGAGTAGGCAATCGTCTTTTCCGTCACGAACTGACGCGCCAGCCCCTCCAGGTGCTGCTGCCCCACAAAAGTGTAGATCAGGAACCCCACAAAGAACACCGCCACGAAGACATTGAGACCCAGTGTGAGCTGTCGCATGAGGTTGCCTGCCTCTTTGGTTTCTTTGAGCGCTACCATTCTGATTATTGCGGCGGAGCGTTGTCCGGCACCAGTTCCAGGTTGATAATCCGTTCGCGGGGAATCAGCAGTGGTGCATCCAGGCTGTCAATTCGTTTGAATTCCACCCAGTCCTCGAACACGACCACCCGTCCGATCGGTTTAAGCGGTTTTGATGGATCCCGTTTCCTGGCACTAGAAAACCCTGTGACATTATCCAGGCCTTTCTGCCACTGAATCGAGCTGACGCCACCCCGATAAATGACCGTATGTTCTGACGACGCTCGATCAGAATAGTACGCAGCTCCTGCACCGACCAGCAAAATCATCAAGCCAGCCAGAACGGATAGATACTCCAGTTTTTTAATCATGGCAGCGCTCCTTTCAATACGGAATCGTTAGCTTTCTCAGACCGGGTTAGCAGCGACAACATTAACGAATTACTCGCCGTGATATCCTTGCCACATCCAGAGCAGGGTGTCGGCCAGCGTCTGTTCGAAGACCTTGCGGTCGCAGTGCCGGGTCCCCTTGCTGAAGACGTAGCGATAATCGTAACCCTTGGCCTTGAGGGCCTCAGCCGTCCGTTCGTTGGCCATCACCCAGTTGTGGTACGTCTCTTCCGGATCGTCGGCCCGGTTGTCGTTTTCCGCCACGTGGGTGAAGATCCGTAGCGGCTTGGGGTCGCTGTTATCAATCAGCTTCATGCTCGAATGATATTCCCACGCACCCAGGGGATACTCTGCTTCCTGGGGTGCGTCGTCGTCCTGCTGATCGACGAAGGTACCGGAATAGGTAATCAGGCGGCGGAACAGATCGGGTCGGAACCAGCCCATCGTCAACGCAGCCGCACCGCCGGAACTGCAGCCCATCGTGGCCTTCCCCCAGGGATTATTGGTGAACGCGATGTGCGGATACGCGGCGCGGATCTGTTTGTTATTCAGCACGGCCGACAGGACTTCGTCATTGATAAACCGGGCGTAACGATCGGACATCGTATCGTACTCCAGGCCGCGTTCGCTCCCTTTACCGTCGTTACCGCCATTCTGGACTGCAATCACAATAAACGCCGGCAGCCGCTGTGCTGGATCTTTCGATATCGTCAGATTGTCCAGGGCATTACAGACCAGGTCCATCCGGCTCGGTCCGTCCTGCATGACCAGAATCGGCGCCTTGGTTCCATCTTTATAGGCTGCGGGAACATAGACAAAGATCTTGCGGGTTTTTCGCACCTCTTTTTTCGGGTCGAGCGTCTCGTCGGTGCCGGGAAAAATTTTACTCTCCGCCAAAGGCATCTTAAACTCGAAGCGCTTCCCCTTGGGATTACCCTTATCAGTGAGTCGGGGATCGATCTTGTAGTTGGGCCCGACAACATAGCTGCCGTTCCCTTTCGTACCCGGCTGCTCAGTATATTTTTCAGCTGCAGCCAAAAATGAAGTCGTCAGCCCACTGACAACAAAGGCGAAAGCAAAACAGATGAGACGCGCGGACAGCCTGGATTGATTGAGCATTATTGATTCCAAGGTTTACAGGGGGAATAGTTTAAATTGAAAGCGATGACTCAAACATGAGCCTACTCGATCTATTGCTGACTTTCAATTTTCGCGCTGGAAATGGCAGGCAGGCCCCTGAAACGTGTATCATTGAAAAGGAATTACGGATGAGGAATCTGACTGACATGTACTATCGAATTTTAACTGCACCGCCGGGATATCCTCCCGATCAGAATTTCATGCTCGTTCAATATCGAAGTCTCGAATATGCTTCCAATTGCGGGGGTGTCAAGAACAGAAACGGCACAGAGTTTTTTGAGACCATCGAGGAAGCGCGACAATATTTACCATTGACTGCCAGGAAGCTGCCTTTCGAACCCGAACACCAGTTCCTGGAACTCTGGGAGGGATGAACGATCATGGGCTTCTTTAGCAGGTTACGCAAATGGTTTCAGCCTGAAGAGTATCACGACCCAGACTTAGGTCGACTGATATCAGTCGGCAGCGGGGACTGGAACGGCTCATGGACGCTGGAACCAGGCGGAAAAGTGGTTCCTTTTTCGATCACAGTCCGACCTGAATCCATTCCCGGCGATCAGCGCACTTTCATGCTGCAAGTAAAAGACCGCTTCATCGAAATCGAACAGGAACTGGCGCGAACCATGTTCCGGGGGATTGATCCCCGCAACGATGGTTCCACCCCCGAGGAAGTCTTCTCCCACATGCAACTCGATACGATCTATTTTGTCCACCTGGAACGATCACCGCGGGAATGGCAAATCTGGTATGTGAACGATCTGGATCCCGCCGGTCATGCCATTTGTGTGGAAATGAAGGACTGGCAGTATGACGGTTTCTCGGTGAACGGCTGACCGTTCCAGACATCTGCCTGCGGACAACAGACTAATTTTCCAGTTGAGTCTTCCGAAGCCTGATACAGCCTGCTCTAATGCAGTCACTCTCATGATTTGAATTCAGCCCTTTTTTACAGGTCGATCAATATGAAGCTTCTATCTCAGTTCCTCTGCCCAACGGTCATGCTGCTCACAAGCTTTGTCCCGTTCTCTCCGGTGTGGGGTGATTCGGGCACCCAGGCGGCACGTCCGTCCGTAAAAACGGTTCGTCCCGAAATCCGCTCGCAGACGAAAACCGGGCAGGTTCGCGAACTGATTACGCCCGCCGCGATCACACATGAGATCGGCGTCGGCTACGTGGCCCGCCTCAAACTTCCGCATGAAGCTGACAGTAAATCGCGGTCCACCTGCATCCTGCTGGAAGATGGCCAACCGCTGCCGCATCCTCACGCGCTGCATAAGCTGATCCGCGAAACAGGGAAAGGGCACTATAGTCACTGGACGCCGACGACACTCTATTTTTCCGCCAGCGATTCTTCCGATCCCCGCACTAATGGACACAAGTATGAACTGGTCTGCCCGGAAACCTATACCGAACAGTCCGCGCAATTCGTGCTGACCGACGCCGACTCGCTGATCTCATTTCCCGACATCTCCGGCAAACGCGTGCAACCCGTCAAGCTGGTCTGGGAAAACCGGGATCCACAGCAACGCATCCAGCTGAACTGGAAACGCCAGGGGGCCCCCGATCTCTCCAGCCAGCAGGCCATGCTCACCAGCATTCTCAAACCGGGGATGACGGACGAAGAGAAATCGCTGGCGATCTGGAAATTCCTGGTCGACTGGCGGTATCACTTCTATCCGGCAGAACCGGGAGATGAAGTACACGACCCCGTGAAGTTTCTCAATGTTTACGGCTACGGCTTCTGTGATGACTGTGCCTCGAACTTCGCGGTTCTGGCCCGCAAAGCAGGTGTGCGAAGTCGAATATGGGGACTCTCAGGACACGTTGTTGCGGAAGCCTTCTATGACGGTAAGTGGCACATGTTCGATCCCGATCATGAGGTCTTTTATCGCAATGACCAGGGAGTGATCGCGAGCGTTGAGGAACTGGCACAGCACCCCGAACTGATTACAAAAACGCCCCTGGATCCGATCGGCAGTCCCTCGCAGGCAATCGCCGGCCTCTACACAACGACCGCCGACAATCGGCCCTCCGAGCGCAAACCGGCGATTCGGGATTCGAATCTGGCTCCCACTCTGGAACCCGGTGACCGCCTCGAGTTTGACTATACCACTGCACAAGACGTGCATCGACGCAACATGCCAGACGAAGGTTTCCCCCCCGTCGCCGGGAACGGCACTCTGAAACGCAGCATCACAAAGCTGGAGTCGTTGAAACAACCGCATCCCCACCAGCGGGACTGGCACTTCACCTGGCCCTATGTGCTGCTGAAGGGTGCACTGGAACTCAAGCTCGCACCAGGTCAGTCAGCTCCCACAATCTCCGTCTCCTCGAACGGGACTTCCTGGACACCTCTGGAGACGACCCTCAATGCGGAGAAACTCACGGCTTCCCTCGATGCCTGGATCAAGCAACAACCCACTGCCGTCTATGGATTCTATCTCCGTTGTGAAAACACGAACGGCGACGACCCTGCAGCGTCAGTCGCGCAGTTGAATTCCGAATTCCTGTTCCAGTTCGCACCCCGCGCACTGGCACACATGCAAAACAAGAACAATCACTTCGAGATGAAATTATCTCCTCCACTACCAGCCAGCAGTCAAGGCTTGGCTGTGCAGCTGGAGTGGAAAGTAGTTGAGTGAGTATTTTAATTAAGAACCACGAAAGGCACTGAATATACAAAATACTTCTATGTCGTCAGGACTGAATCTGTTGGAAGAAAGAGCTGCCCCTAAAACTGCAGGGTTTCAGGGCTCTCCCCCTTTTCGTGACTTTCGTGCTTTTCGTGGTAGTCAAATCAAACCCCTGTTTCGCGGTTCAATTCGTATAAGGTACCGTCCCGGTTTTCGGGTCCACCTGGTAACCGAATTTTTCAATGTACTGACTCCCCTGCAGAAACTCGTCCTTCTGGGCGGCCAGTTTTTTGTTGAGCAGCGCATCGAGTTTTGCCTGGATCGGGGCAGCTTCCGGATCGTTGCAGAGATTTTTCAGCTGATACGGGTCTGTCTCATTATCGTACAATAGCCAGGGTCCACTGAGATCGCGGACGTACGTGTAGCGGGTCGTTCTCAAGCCGCGGTATTCCTTTCCGCCCCGGCTCCGCTGCCATTCACCAAAGGGAGAAGGGCAGGTGATGACCGTCGCCCCGTCTGAAGGATTTTTCCCGCCTCGCAGGTAGCCGCTATAATCCAGCCCTTCCACGGTGTCGGGAATCGAAACTTGACAGAGTCCCAGCAGTGTGGGCATCAGGTCTTCGGAATTGATGGGGGAATCGACGGTGCGACCTTGCGCGTGCTCCGCGCCATTCAACCGGAACAGCATCGGTACCCGCAGCGATTCGTCCCACGGTTTCTGCTTGCGGATCTGCCCGTGCGAACGCAGCATGTCGCCGTGGTCAGAGGTGAAGACGACGATCGTGTTTTCATCGATGCCGGTCTCTTTGAGTGTCGCTAATAAATCGCTGACACAATCATCCAGTGCCGAACAATGAGCAAAGTAGCCGGCGAGTTCTTTTTGCGCAGTTGCCCGCTGATCTTTGGGCACATTGGGACGCACTTTGATCTTCTCCGGCTCATACATGCTCTGATATTCGGGCGGCGCGGTGTGATACGGGTTATGTGGAGAGCCGTACGACATCACCAGCAGAAACGGTTGCCCCTTCTGGGACTGGTCCCGAATGAACTGCCGGGCCACGCGCGTCTGGGCAAACGCGTCGTAACCTTCCCAGGTCTGTCGCTGAGGAGAATCGCCGTAGTAAAACGAACGGTTGTAATTGTGCGTGCATTCCAGGGCCCGCCAGAACTCAAAGCCCTGTCGACGTTCCGGCGGCGTAAACGCTGAGCGCCCCCGACCATCCAGATGCCATTTCCCGATGAAACCGGTCTCATAACCGGCGTTATCCAGCACTTCAGCAATCGTCACCGCCTTCGCGGGCAGTTGCACATCGTTCAGAAACACGCCGTGCGTCAACGGACGCTGGCCGGTCATCAACGAGCCCCGGAAGGGACAGCAGACCGGACAGCCGGAAACCGCGTTCTGAAAATTTACACTCTGTCGGGCCAACGCATCAATATTCGGCGTCTTCACCTGTTCGTTACCCGCGTAACCCAGGGACTGTGCCCGCCACTGATCGGTCAGAATAAACAAAATGTTCGGCTGCTTAGTTTCAGCCTGAACCCGACCGGGGATCATCACAAAACAGAGTAACAGAAAAACGGAAATACGAGCCAGCATGGTGAGCGTCCTTAGCAATATTGTCGTGTTCGAATTCCCGACACGACCGGTCTTATGGTATAGGAATGGAAGTCTTCAATTATCTGTCAGAGCCGACGCTGATTGCAACGCAAATGATGCGAATGGCACTGGAAAAGAACCAGTGAAGAATATTAAACGTTGTTAAGAGCTGCTTTTCCAGTTGGCTTTCCGCGCCTCTTCCTGTTCTCTAAATCAGTCTCTCGTTATTCTTATATCATCAGGCGCCGGGTGGAGTTGCGGTGCTGCAATACTGATCAGACAAGCTGCAGGATACAAACATGAGCGAATTACCGAATTGCCCGGAATGTGATGGGGAATATACCTACGAAGACAGAGGCCTGCTGGTTTGTCCGTCATGCGGTCACGAATGGAATCCGGAGAGTGCAACCGAAACTCCCACCGGCCCCGTCGTGCGGGACGCCAACGGCAACATCCTGCAAAATGGCGATTCCGTCACCGTCATCAAAGACCTTAAAGTGAAGGGCTCTTCGTCGGTCGTCAAGGTGGGAACGAAGGTCAAGAACATCCGCCTGGTCGAAGGGGATCATGACATCGACTGCAAAATTCCAGGGATTGGTTCAATGGGACTGAAATCCGAATTCGTGAAGAAAGCCTGACCCGCATCGCGAGGTTCACTATGAGCGTTGCAGACTTACAATACCTCCTCGGAATGATTGGCACAGTTGCCTTTGCGGTGACGGGTGTGCTGGCAGTCTCGCCGCGCGGTGTCGATTTCTTCGGTGCCTGTGTGCTGGGGCTGATCACTGCGATCGGCGGCGGCACCATTCGTGATGTGATCCTGGGGGTACCGGTCTTCTGGGCCGCGGATCTGAATTACATCTGGGTTGCGCTGGGGGCCAGCTTTCTGGCGTTTCTCATGAACCGGCACATGACGCGCAGAGAGATCTTCAAAACCATGCTTTATCTCGACGCACTGGGGGTCTCGATGTTTGCGATCCAGGCAGCGCAAAAAGTCATCTGGATCGACTTCGGTATGCCGGTCGCGCCGGTCCTGCTGGGTGTGTTGACGGCAATCGGTGGCGGCCTGCTGCGTGACGTTCTCGCGGGACAGCCCACGCTGTTAATGCGGCGGGAGATCTATGCCATCCCGGTCACCCTGGGTTGCATCCTGTTTGTCGCGCTGGTCACCTGGCTGCCCCAACATGCTGTCCTGATTGGCGTCGGCTGCTCTGCTTTGATCATGAGTCTGCGGAGCGCCGTGATCCACTGGGACCTGCACGTCCCACTCTGGCTGACCATTCAATCGAAAGAGAATGCCATGCATTCGAAGCAGGATTCTGACAGCCCGCCTGCCAATTAATCACAGCTCGAGTTCGATCTGAAGTTTCCGGTTGTCCAGCCAGAGTTGCTCGATCCAGGTCAGGCTCTCCATGACTGTGATGCGCGGGTTGCCCATCGCGGCCTGCCAGTGTTCCGGGTCGGGTAGCATGAGAAAATAGTTGTTGATCGTATTCAACATCATCATGTCGGCGACCGTTGCCAGCTGATCGCGGTCGAGCGTAAATTCCTCGCGATAGCCCTCTACCAGCTTGGCCAGCACATGGCCGGCCAGCTCTGGCGTCGCGCCAGGCACGCGGAGGCTGGGATAATAATAGTAAATGAACAGCAGGACGGCTAAATCCATCGTCCGCCAGCCGTAACAGCCCAGATCGAAATCGATGATCTGTACGTCCTCGTTCTCGACCAGAAAATTTCCCGCATGCAGATCCCGGTGCACCAGTCCATAGTGTCCTGCAGGGGTAGAACGGCTCCGCCAGTCATCGTAATACCCGCGCATCGCTTCGACGACCTCGGGGTGAAAATAGTCGGGCAGCGGATCCGGAAACTGTCCGAGCCTGATTTCATGCCACGAGAGACGATCGTGATCGGTCGGGAGCTGTAATTCATCCGAAGCCCGATGGATGCGACCAATCTCCCGTCCTAGTTTCAGAAAGAGTTCCTCATTCCACTGGGCGTCGGTCGCCGGGTCGAGTTGTCGCCCCCCGAAACGCTCAAAACAACAGACATGCATCGTACCTGCGTCGACTTCAATCGATTCCAGCAGTTCACCGCCACGCGAAGGGATCGGCGTCGTAACCGTGCATCCATGAGAGATCAGATGCTCCAGCCAGAGCAGTTCGCCCAGCACTTCGCCTCGCTCACGGAGATTGCCGTCACTGATCCGGATAATGACCGGTGCACCATTAACGAACTCGGTGGCAAAGACGTGGTTCACACCATCGCGGACTAATTCTGTCTTCTCAGGCACCAGTCCCCAGTGATCAATACACTGAGTCAGCGCGTTATAATAAGGCAACGAATCGTCTACCAGCAAATGATTGGGATCCACGAACGGCTCCTGAAATAAACCCCGGAAAGTTTCCAAACGCAGCACGACTATACGGGCCTGCCTCGGGTTCTGGAAGAGTGGATCAGAAATTCAACGGTCCATCTGCTTCGTCCACAGCCATTTCCCATCCGGATGTTGCTCGTCGACGGGATGATTCAGCGTCATCGTTCGGCCGTCCTCCAGGAAATCAATCTGCCAGGAGTATTGCTCCTCCTCAAAATGACGCTGCAGACTGTTCCACGATAACCGGATGCTGGAAAGGCTGAGCGAACGCGGCAGTTCAAACAGTTCCCAGGCAACAACTTTTAACTTCCCCTCTTCAATGTGCCAGCGTCCGGCGTACTGACTATTCGACGTGGAGATGGTCCGATCTGCATGGAAACTGCGCGTCATCGTGGAAGTGCCATCGCTCCATTCTCCCACCAGCTGTTGCTCCTCGGCTGTCAGGGGACGAGGTTCCTCACCGGTAAAACAATACGCGCACACCCCCAGTAAGAGACCTGCCAGACAAACCAGCAGGGCGCGTCTGCGCTTCGGTTGGAGCGATTCCGTTTTCATAAAATTCTTTTGCCTTGCGTGCGCAGTCATTCTGTCTGCCTTCCTGGCTCGGGACTGCTCCTCCGATATGATGCAGCTAATTCTACATCCCAGGGGCGTTGCCGATATTCGTAGACGTTTTCTTTTATGGCCGTTCCTTTGGAATCGAAACTGCGAACGCACACAACTCTCAGATCTGAAGCACGACTGATGAGAAAACAACCCACCAGCTTTGACTTTGAAAGAGGAGCGCTTTTCACTTGTGCCAGACCAGATTGAAGAAACGAATTCAGCGGAGGAGACTCCAGATCAATATCAAGTCTGTCTGGCAGCTGGTACGTCTCATAAGGATTGTCAGATTCGGGAAACCGTTGAGGATGATAGAAGCCTCCATTACGTCGTGTACGATGTGCAATCTGAATGAGAGTCCCGTCTGCTCCATAAGCTGCGTAAAGTAAATCAGAGGAAGCGTATAAATAAACGAGATACGTTGCGACCGTCTTCACTTCACTCACAGATAATTGAGAGATGACAGGCGTCTCACCTGTTGACGCTGATATCGTAAATTCAGGCCAGTTGCCTGGTGAAGGTTTCGGAAAGAATCGATCATGAAGAACCAGCCTCTGATTGAGGAATCGTTCACTGTCGGGAAGAGAAATCGGGATCGCTTTATATTCATTCCAGTCGATCAGTCTTCCCCCACTGAATAAGAATTTCCGTTCGAAACAGAGATTATCGGTCAGCCGATTATTGGAATCATAGATATTAAAAACTCTGAACCGGTGGGGCTGCTCTTTTGTATTTAACTCAGATGTATTCTGGTGATCCACATTGATTAGCGAATAGTCTTTGAAGTTAAGCGTAAGCGCTCCATACCGGGCTTGAGGGGCAGAAAATAATTCCAACAGGAATAAACAGACAACCGTGATAGAACTAATGGCCAGCACCGCAATTGCCAGCGGGACAAACTGACGTTCGAATAAATTCTTCATCAGCAATATACCCTGGAAAGCTTAGATGCCTCTTAAATGTCCTGACGCAATTCGCCCGCATGAGCACTGTCAGACAGCTCAGCGGGACACTCCAGCATTTCCGTTGGAATGCATGCCTTCTCATCACAAGAGCTCGGCAGTATCCCGCACTTAGGCTCCAGCTCGTGTTTTTAACTTCTAATCAAAATCGCCAGCACTACCAGTGCCAGCAGAAACAGAACGACATTAATCCCGAGCGTTGCAATAAAGAAATCGTTAGAAATGCGATTTCGATATAAGCGCACAATCAAGATCGTATTATCAATCATCACTGCAGGCATACTCAAAAGTGTTACCCAAAGACAAATCAAAGTCAGCCCCCAACCGCCACTGCCAAAAGGTTCCACACTGCTCATGACATAAGGAACCAGCAGTACGAAGAAGCACACTGTAGTAATCCACAAAGTAATCCGCCAGATTGACCACTTGACGTGCAGCATGCGACTTCCCGTTTTAAATGCCAGATTACTCAGTCAACAGCTTTTGAATTTCTGGTAAATCCAAACGTTTCGCGATATCGAGGGGCGTTTCATTGTTCTTATCGACAACAGATGTATCTGAACCGTGTTTAAGAAGAACTTCTACCGCATTGATATTCTCGGCTTCAACAGCCGTGTGCAGAGGAGTTTGGCCTCTTTCATTTTGAGTCTCTATATTTGCCCCATGCTCAATCAGTTCATTGATTAATCGAGCGTTTCCATTAGATGCAAAATGATTCAAAACAGAATTTTCGTAATACTTTGACTTTGAGTTAATATCGGCTCCTGATGCAAGTAAAAAGTCAAAGCACTCGACATCTCTGGTCCGTGCAAGACTGGAGTTGCCAACTACCCACATCAGCGGCGTTTTTCCGGTTTCATCATCGGGGCGATTCGGGTCAACACCTTTATTCAGGATGAATTGCAACAGGCGCTGATTAGATTGCATCGCTGCTGCATGTATGGGATAGATTCCACGACAGGGCTGATCTACCAGACCTTGATTGATCAGTCTCTCTGCATTCGAAACGTCATCGAACCTGATGGATTCATATAATGCGCAAGGACTCTGTCTTGCTTTCACGATCCGCAGGGACAGAAACAGTACCGGAAGCGAAAGCATAATCAGCAGAGCCAGAATTCTTAAGTGCTTCAACCAACGTGGGTGATTCATAGATCTTTTCTCTTGACCTCATTTTGTTATGAGTCACTGCCCGCCATCAATTTGTCTTAAAAATGATGCTATTCCTTAATTTAAACCGAACGAGGCAGGTCGGCCAGTACTTTTTTGCATTCACTCCCTTTAATTCCGTAGCACCGACGGAATGAACAAGATTCGGCTTGTTCACCAACACTTCATCTGTCATCTTGTACGAACAATGCATCAGCAATTCGTGAACGTTCATAGAAAGTAACCGCGATGAACGATGACAGCGAGTTTTCTCATCCAAAGCTCTCGTTTTGCGAAGGTGCCAGTCAGACCGCAGTCCACTTTAAGGAGCAGCTGTCGACTTTCGAACCGGGGAGCGACGCGCGGAAAGAGTTTCTCAAAACGCATTGCGACAGCCAGAACCATGTCTTACAGATCACGTCGATTCAGGAAATCGGCAAAAGCGGGGATCCCGAGTGGCTCAATTTTCTGCAGGCACGGTTGCACGCAGAAACGGGGCCTTTTGAATGGACTCTGCTCCTGTGTGCCATCGGTGAGTTGGGAGGATTCCGGTCTTGGGAAGATTACGCTCCCTATCTTGAATCAGAGGATGAGCATGTGCGTACGATGGCGTTGTTCATCCCTCTCTACCTGCCCCGTGAAGAGGCGCTCGCGATTCTCGTCGACAAGCTGAATCACGACCCCAGCCTCGGTGTGCGCCAGACCGCTGCGAGAAGACTGGTGGATCTGGACTCTGATGCAGGCCTCCCGCTGCTGCTGGAAGAATTTCATCAGGAGGAACAGCAGTATTCTGAAAAAACAAGGCTCGCCTTTCTACTGACCGTATTACGTCATCCGGAAGGTCTCCAGTTTCTGCAGCAGCAGATCGGCATGCATCCCAGTTTATCCCGACAGGATCGTACGCTGCTTTTTTCTGCCGTCTGTGATGTGTTTTTACATGAGGGACTGGAGCTGCCCCCCTGCGAGCGGCCGGCGGACTTACCGCTGGAGATAATCTTTCAGCGGGCTACCGACTGGCTGGAAGCACAGCTTGGCGCGATTGCTGAGGAATAAACGGTTGAAGGTCATCTCCAAGATTCATTTCGTTGTTGCAATCTGCCTGTTGAGTCTCGCTTTCGTTTTTTTAACTCAGCCGGGACAACATCAGACGCCAATGAGTTCTTTCGTCGACTTCCCCTTCTGGTTCCTGGGCAGTTTTCTGATTCAACCTGCCTTTTGTTGGGCGCTGGTTCAGCAATACGATTTTGACTTTTTCGCTATCCTGGTACTTGTCATCAACGCTGCATTTTTTACGAACGTTTACTACACAGTCTGGAGATCTCAGAAACCTCCGAAGTCCGTGATCATTCAGAATTATCTCATCGGACTCGTCATCAATTTTGGTAATTTCGTACTGGCCCTGATGAGTTCCGTTTAATCTTCATTCAGAAGCGGCGAAAATTCTCTCAATACCGCAAGAATGATCAAGCAGGCTTTTTCTTCATCGGTTAAGATCGCGGCCCACCTGTTGAATCGAGAATAGAGGATCGTTGATGGCTCCTGTTCAGAAAGCATTATGGTATGTGGAAAGTCATTCCCGCGACGTGCTCAGCCTGGAAGCGGTGGCACGCGCCAGTTGTGTCTCCCCTTATCATCTGACCCGTTCGTTCGCGGAAGTCTTCGGCATTTCTTTAATGCGTTACACACGCCAGCGTCGCCTTTCCGAAGCGGCGAAGCAGCTGGCGGCAGGAGCACCTGACATTCTTTCTATCGCCTTTGATTACGGGTACGGATCGCACGAGGCATTCTCGCGTGCGTTTAAAAAAGAATTTGGAGTGACTCCCGAACGGGTGCGCACTCTGGCCGACCTGTCTCTATTACAGCTAAAGGAACCGATTGTCATGGACTCTACCCAACTGCCCCGGCTGAACCCGCCGCGTGAAGAAACACTGCCCGCACTTGCGTTTGCAGGGTTGGTCGAACGCTACGACTGCCAGTCATCAGCGGGAATCCCCAACCAGTGGCAGCGCACCTCACCCCTGCTGGGAAGTATTTCCCCACTGGTCAGTCAGGACGCCTATGGGATTTGCTTCAACTTTGATGAAACCGACGGCAAGTTTGACTACATGGCCGGCGTGCCCGTCGAGCAGGGGACCACGCTACCCCCGGGCCTGGTGCGCTTCGATCTGCCAACGCATAAGTATGCCGTCTTCCAACACGGCGGACATATCTCGGAGATACGTTCGGTCATCGCAGCGATCTGGGCCGATGCCCTCTCTCAAGCGAATCAGGAACCCGTCAGCGGACCGGTTCTCGAAAAGTACGGTCCCGAATTCGACCCGCAAACAGGCCGGGGAGGTTTTGAAATCTGGATTCCCGTTAAGTAGTACCTGAAGGACATGATGCCAAAGCGCTGGTCGCCGATCACGCAACGGATTCTGTTTATCCTGCGCGGTCATCCTTGTCCCCTGTCGCGTCGCCTTTCAAACAAAAGTGGTCAGCGTCTGTTTATGAAACGCTGACCACTTTTTAATTTCGTCGTTCCTGCCTCACCAGAGATCAGGTATCCTGTTTAATGTCATAACAGAACAGCAGATCCTGATCGCGGAGATAGAGTCGGCCGTTAGAGATGACGGGCCGGGCCCAGACTTTGCCGAGGATGCTCTGTTTTTCCGTGCGTTCCGGAATCGTAAAGCGGCCCGTTTCTTTGAATCCTTTCGGGGTAGCTTCAATGCAGACCAGTACGCCGTCGTCCTGCGTAAAACAGTAGAGGTGACCAGCCGCAGCCATCACGGCACCCGCGGGAGCGGCGCGACCTTCCATCCAGACGCTCTCGCCGGTTTCCAGATCCTGACAGACCCAGCGACCGCGGGAAGTGGTTTTACCAGTCCAGCCGTAAATCTTCCCGTCGATCAGCACGACGCCGCCGTGGTGATTGCTCATAGTCTTGTTTTTGTAGAGCACCTTGGCTGTGAACTGATCGCCGTCTTTCTTGACTTCGACGAGTCCGCAACCGGCGTCGTAATCGCAGGTCGTGTAGACCCGGTTCCCGGTCACGATGGGCGTGGGAATCACGGCGACTTCATTCACGGGAACTTCGGCGGTCCAGAGCAGTTTGCCATCGGAGGCGCGAACACTCGCCAGCTGTTTGGCGGTCAGCACGACGTATTGTTTCACCCCGCCAAAGTCCGCGATCACGGTCGAGGAATAACTACAGGGGTCGGTCAGTTCTTTGGACTGCCAGACCAGTTTGCCGGTCGCCGCTTCGAGGGCAACGACCGCGCCCTGCTCACCGCCGGGTGTGCAGATGACATGGTTGCCGTCCACCAGGGGAGACTCACAATAGCCCCAGGTATTCTCCGGTTTGCCCCGCGCACCACTGAGCATGCTGCCGTAGGTTTCACGGAGATTCGCTTTCCAGAGCAGTTTGCCGGTTTTCTGATCCAGGGCGAACAGGTCGCCGTTGGCGCCGAGTCCAAACAGACGGCCGTCGGCGATAGAGGGCGTACTCCGCGGACCGTGGCCCCATTTGGTCAGCATGATGCCTTCCTTGTAGTGGGCGACTTCCTGCTTCCAGAGCTGCTTGCCGCTGGGATCCAGTGCCAGCACAAATTCAGTGTAGTCGCCGTTCTCCTGTTTGTCGGCACCCAGCATGTAGGCAATGTTATCGACCACTGCAGGAGCGGAGTAACCGATGCCGCAGTCCTTGAAGGACCACACGGGCTTGAAGTCTTCGGGGAAAGTGGAGCGGAGTCCGGTCTCGGCGGAAATGGAGTCGCGGTTCGGTCCCTGCCACTGCGGCCAGTCGGCGGCGCGCGTGGAGGCGGAGATGAGTAACAAGGTGGTCGTCAATAACGTGGCTGTCCACAAAGGACGTTTCAAACGTAGCATGATCTATTCGTTTCCTGGTCTTTCGCTGGTGGTATTGAGTCGCTTCTCAAGAGGAACGCTTAGCGTCAATTCTATGTAGACGGCAGCAGGGTTTACAGGCCCTGATTCATGAATTTTTGAGGCAACCTTTCGCATTGCCGAATGAAACTGATTCCGGCCCCGGCACCTTTAGAATAAATGTCCCAAAAGATCGATGGTCTGTGTTTCATTCCAGTCGATCTCTCCGCTGATCCGCTTGACCAGCATGCAGTCTGTGACCTGTCGCTCAATCAACCCGGTGCTCTGGCCATCGTCAATGCCCAGCCAGATACAATTGTTTTTTGTATGTCTGTAGCCCAGCTTCTGGTAGAAATCATGCTCATCAGCAAACAGCAGGCAAAAGTGAATGTCGTGCGTTTTTGCGGTTTGCTCAACGGTTTTCATGAGTGCCGTGGCCACGCCCTGTCGCCGCTCCTTTTCTCTGACGCAGAGATCAACCACACCGAAGATTGTCGCACACTGATCGCCGACCCGAATTGCCCGATGTTCCAGCCCCAGTTGTCCGACCAGGGTTCCATCCACATAAGCCAGCAGCCGCTGTTGAGACATTTGTTTAAAGAAGTGCCGCTCTTCAAAGTAACCGGGAAAACAATCCTTGAGCAGAGCCAGAATTTGAGCCCGCTGCGCCGCGCTCAATTCATATTCGTTCATCTGGACGATCTCGAGTTCTGTCATGCCTCTGAGCTTCTTTCACGTAGCTGAGATCTGCAAGCATCTACTTTAACAAGGCAGATATTGTAGTCGCCTCAGCTGAATCGAACCATTGCTGTTTGGGCGGCTGCCTGCGAAGACTCTCGACATGGAGCCGGATTCCTATTTTTATGAACAATCCATTTTTTCACAAGAAATCCGCATACAACACCTTTTTTCTGTAAGTCGCCCCCCGCAGCGGGTACTAATACCAGTGGAAAGGGGTGTTCTCGTGCATGACCAATCACAGGAATCGCTGTTTACGGACTGGCTCGACGCGCATGGTGCGTCGGTCTGGAAAGTGGCACGCGCCTACACCCTGACCACGGAAGAGACTCAGGATCTGGCGCAGGAGATTCTGTTGCAGGCCTGGAAGTCACTGCCGCAGTTCGAACAGAAGTCGAGCCCGGCTACCTGGTTCTATCGCGTGGCATTACACACGGCGATGAACTGGCGCAGAAAGGAAGCACCGTGGCGGGTCCGACAGAAACCGTTGCTGGAAGTGCAGATGCTGACAGCCGCAGAGGCCGACAGCGCCGCCACCGCACAGCAGCGTGATCTGGTCGAACAGCTTTACAAGGCGATTCACCAGTTGCCGAAAACCGATGCGGCGCTGGTGCTGCTTTACCTGGAAGAGTTGAGTTATCGCGAGATGGCCGACGTCTTGGGAATTTCTGAAAACTACGTTGGCGTGAAACTGAATCGAGCCAGGCAGGCATTGAACGAACTGATGAAAGGGGAAAGCGATGGCTCCTGATGAATTCCAGCAAGCCTGGCAGGCACACTCCGCGCAGACGCGGGTGATCATTGATGCGGACCTGCTCCGTGAGGAAGTGCAGCGCGATCAGCGCCAATTTAACACGATGATTTCCTATCGCGATTTCGGTGAAGTCGGGGTCGCGGTCATCATGATTCCTGTCTGGTTCGTGATGGGCTACCTGCTGAATCTCCCCTGGACATGGTATCTGAGTGTGCCGGTGTTTCTGTGGATCGCCGGGTTCATGCTGCTCTATCGCAAACGTCATCAGCCAGAGCCCGATGAATCAGAAGGACCACTGCTGCAACAATATGTGGAGCGTTCCCTGGCTGAAGTGGAACAACAGATCTGGCTGCTCAAGAATATCCTCTGGTGGTACCTGCTGCCGCCCACGCTCTCCATCACGGCTTTCTTCGCACAGGTCTCCTGGCAGTCGCGGGACTCAGGCTGGCTGTACGCCCTCATTTTCTTCGTCCTGCTGGAAGGCTTTGTCCTGGCCCTGTATGGCGGGATTTATGTTTTGAATAAACGCGTCGTGCGTGAACAGCTCATCCCGCGGCGGGAAGAATTACAGAAACTGCGCGCCAGCCTTGAGCAGGAAACGACCGATGAAGGCGTGAACTCACAGATCGCACTGCCGAACCTTCCCTTTCCGGGGAAGATTCCGCCGGCTCCGTGTGCCTCGCCGGTTCAGTTGATTGTTGGCCTGGTGCTGTTCATCGCCCTCATGCTGCTTGTGTTCTTCTTTATCTACCAGGCGAAGAACGGGGACTCTGGCAACGGTCATGATTATCCGAAGCGTTCCCCCTTCGCGGCGGTTCGCTGGGAGGACTCGCAACCGGAGGTCAAAGTGGATGACCAATGGTTCAAACTGATCTCACTCAACCGCATTCCTGCAAAAGAGATCGTTGACTTCAGCAAAGAGACTTACGGCGAGAAATGGCAGAAACGCTTTGAGGAAGACCTCGTGGAGCTAATGGCCCGCATGGGACATCCACCAGAAAAGACCGTGACGCTGGAAGTGCAGTCGTTAACTTCGTCTGAGAAACAGACCCTGAAAGAAGTCCGCATGACCTATGCCAACCGCGCCGCCATCCGGTCAGCAGCCCAGGCACGCGAACGGGACGCTGCTGGTGAGTGAAACTCAACAGACACCAGTTCAATAAACCTACTGTTGCTTCCTTATTATTGTGATAAAACCGTAAATTAACCGATTTCCTCTTCTAACAGCAGTGCAACAAAGCTTCGATAGGATTCTGGATGATCAAGGTGTTTACGAATTTCCCCTGAAGTCAGGCCTTGCTGTTCCAGCCACGACTCAAAATGAGCCAGAAGCAGATTCAAACCTTCCTCTCGTGTGATCAGTCCGCGTGCTACTTTGAGATGGATCTGTTGACTCTCGATTAATTGCGAAAGAAATCGCAATGCCTCTTCGACAGAGACCTGCTCTGAACGATTTAGAAACTGCAGTCTGCTACGGACTCGATCCAGATGCTGATTGCTTTGCTCGTTCATTCGACCAGTAGTACAGGTATTAGGTAATTGCAAAATTCGCCAAGAACTCGAACAGGTATTGGGGGCTTGTCCGTTTTCTCGCCTGGTATTATAATATTCGAACATTCGAATATCCATAACCAATTTGAACTGAATCACTCATGATGGAAACGGAAACTGCGGCGGAGACACTGAAGGCGTTTTCGCATCCCACCCGGCTCTCGATTCTGCAGGAACTGCTGGCCGGCCCCAAGTGCGTTACCGACATGGAAGAGTTATTACCTGTGCGACAGGCGAACCTTTCACAGCATCTGTGCGTGTTGCGAAATGCGAAGCTCGTGGACTTCGCCCAGGAAGGTGCTCTGCGGTGCTACTACCTTTCGCGCCCCAGGCTGGTGGGAGACATGCTGAAATTACTCGGCCGTGAAGAACCCGTTATCAAACGCTCGCCTGCCCAGTTGAAGGCGGATAAACAACGCCGGGAACGAGCCCGGCAGAGGCTGAAAATCCCTTTTGTTTAATGATCAACTTCAAAGGAGTTTATTTAAGATGGATCTCTGTAAGTCATGTTTACTGTCGCTGGCCTGCACTTTATTGCTGGTGAGTGTTGGAAATGGGGCAGATCCCACTGAAGATTCTCTGGAGACGGTCAAAAAGAATCTGAATAACAAGCAAGCCGTCCTGGTCGATGTTCGCGAAAAGTCTGAGTGGGATAATGGTCACATTTCCGGTGCGACTTTTCTACCCCTCAGTACGCTGAGCAATGGAATCACCCCCAAAGCATTGAATATGAAGCTTTCCAAGAAACACATCATCTACACGCATTGCGCAGCCGGTTTCCGTTCCTGTAAGGCGGCTGATGTTCTCTTGATGCACGGGTACGACGTGCGGCCACTCGAGCCCGGATATGATGACCTGATTGACGCCGGCTTTAAGAAAGCCAAATAGGCAACCGTATGATCAATTGATAAAATGAATGAGGGGCAGGGACCGATGTTACCGGTTCCTGCCCCTGTTTTGTTTTCCTGAAACAGCTTCACTACTTAAGGCTGCAGGCAATACAGCTGGCTACCCGTTCTGAGAACCAGGTAGCCGTTCACAATCGCTGCACCGTACAGAGTCGGTCGCGAGAACATGGCAACGCCCTGGCGGCGTTCGGCTGAGGTTTCCTCGGCGGTGGGAACGTTGTTGACCGGTGGATTGTCTTCGGTCCAGAGTTCATTCTCGGCAAGGACTTCGAATTCATTACCCGCTTTCAAAACGGTCGTCACGCCGTTTTTACCGAAGAAGTAGACACGGTCGCCGATGCCGACTGGCGTCGCCCAGCACGACTCTTTAATCCGGCTGGTATAGACTGACTCTCCGTCTTTGGCATTCAGACAGTAAACCACGCCGACGCGGTTCACCCAGTAGGCATTCCCCTGGTAGACGATGGGCGTTCCCCAGGAGGGCGTCGGGCTGGCATTGGTCCACGCGAACTGGGGCTCCCAATCATCGCCCTGCTGTTTGACCACGAACAGACCGTTCGATTTTTTCGCCAGCTCGTTGTTATCTCCCTCCCGACCCGGTGAAGCGCCGATCAGGAATTCGCCGTTGCCTGCGGGAATCGGGCTGGTCTTGTTATTGCCGCCCACTTCGTCGTAGGTCCAAAGCTGTTTACCCGTCTTCGGATCGTAGCCGTCGATGGAACCCGCCGAACTGCAGACCACCTGCTGTGCCTCGCCCACTGGGACAATCATCGGCGAACTCCAGCTGACGCGACTCTTACGATCGGTCTTCCAGAGCTCACTACCATCCGCTTTGCTGACCGCGGTGATGTAAGACGGACCTTCATCGTCGATGAGTACAATCACGCGATCCTGCCACTGCACGGGAGACGCTGACAGACCGAACTTGTTTTTCGGTGCCCCGTAACGTTTCGTCAGTGAGGCAGCCCACTTCAATTCGCCGGCATGCGAGAGGGCCACGATGTCGCCACTTTCGAAGTAAGCGTAAATGCCGTTCTCATCCAGTACAGGCGTCGGTGCGGCCCGGCTGATGTAGACACTGTTCTTCTCGGGATAGGTTGAAGGCTGAATGTGATCCCAAAGCTGTTTGCCGGACTTAAGCGAAAAACAGACGACGTGCAGCTGCTCCTTGTCTGGCCCTGCGACCGAAGTGACATACACCTGGTCGCCCCAGATCACCGGGCTGGACTGTCCATAGCCGGGGATTCCTGCTTTCCAGGCGACATTCTTTTCCGCCGACCACTGCGTGGGAATGGTCTCCGCCTTGAGGGGAGAAGCACCCGCTCCCAGAAAACCGGGCCACTGTTCCTGCGCGGAGAGGGTGAGGGGCAATGACAATACAAACAAAACAAACAGCAGCGGTCTCATAGTCGTCGTCCTGAATTTCATGATAGCGGGTCTCGTCTCAAGGCAGACAAACATGTTTGTCAAACTGATGTGGTCTGCAAGTTATCAGCCATTATGTGCAGGCCGGTAGCAATGGCTCAAACGAGGCCAAGGTCATCTAAAGGGATTTACCAACACTACACAAAGAAATACCGATCGAATCGGTGATTCTCGAGACCGGAAAGAGCCAGGCCACTCTCCGTCTCAGGGAATTGTAGACAGAAATCTGGAATTTCTTAACATTTTTACAAAAAAGCCTGCCAATCGCGGGAGAGACGATTGACGTCTCTGGGTTTTCTGCGATCATCAGCACTGCTTTATGAAAAAAGCAGCACCCACCAAAGTCACCCCGCGCTCCAGCTGGTTCATTTGAAACCAGCGTCAACTGATTTCCTGCCTTACCTGTAGATCTATCCCGATCCAGCCTGACAGTGCGCCCATTGATGGTCACGCCAGGATACAGGAGCGCCCAGAGGAGCCATTCCGTGAACTTCAAAGTCCTGTTTGTACTATTGCTGACCGTCTTATCTGTGGCAGTAGTACCTGGTTTAAAAGGGGATGCGCCAGTCATGAAAGTGGATCAGATGACCGGCGAAGTCTGGCAAGGTCGCTTTGATGCTCAGGGGAGACAGCATGGTTACTGTACCCGGCACGATCGCGATGGGAATCTGATTCAGGAAGATGAATTCCAGCATGGCATGTGCGTATTTCGCCGGCGATATGATAGAGCTGGCAACCTGACCCTCGAACTCCGCGAGGGAGAGGACTATCACCTGGTTCAGATCTTTCCCCAGGATTAATTCTTGAAGTGGCGACAATGTCGCACACCACAAACAAAAAAACGATGCAGAGCAAACGGGCTGCTCTGCATCGTTGATTTTTTCGTCGAATCGTTCTCAGTGATTACTGCATCTTACGGCAGATAGCTTCTGCCATTTCCTGAGTACCGACGGCGGTCGGATCGTTGCGGTCAGGCTTGAGGTCGTAGGTGACGTCTTTACCTTCTTCGATGACATCGGCAACAGCCTGATCCAGTTTGGCGGCTGCTTCGTGCTCGCCCAGGTAGTCCAGCATCATTTTACCGGAGAGAATCAGGGCGACCGGGTTAACCTTGTTCTGGCCTTTGTACTTCGGAGCAGAACCGTGGGTTGCTTCGAAGATGGCAGCTTCGGTACCGATGTTGGAACCAGGAGCGACGCCCAGACCACCGACCAGACCGGCACAGAGGTCACTCAGAATGTCGCCGTACAGGTTGGAAGTAACGAGCACATCGTACAGTTCGGGCTTCTGAACCAGCTGCATGCACATGTTGTCGATCAGACGCTCATTGTATTCAATGCTGCCGCCACAATCGGGAACGTTACCAGCCAGCTTGGCATCTGGTTCGACGCCTTCTGCCAGGTCTTCCCATTCGAACTTGGCACCATAGGCTTTCGCAACAGCCCGGGTTTCATCGTACCACAGACCGTCGGTGAACTTCATGATGTTGGCTTTGCAGATCGAGGTGACTGCTTTGCGTTTGTTGTCAACGGCGTATTTGAACGCGTAGTTACAGATATCACGGGTTCCCTGGTAAGACATCGGCTTGATGCTGACGCCGGTCTCATCGAGAGGTGTGTTGATCTTCTTACCGGTCGCGAACTCGTTGATCGTCTTGATCAGCTCAGCGGTCTTTTCTTCGCCCGCCTGGAATTCAACGCCAGCGTAGAGGTCTTCGGTGTTTTCGCGAACGACGACCAGGTCGACGTTGGAATCAGCAAAGTAAGTCCGAACCCCTTTGTAGGTTTTACAGGGACGAATGCAGGCATACAGTCCGAGTTCCTGACGCAGGAACACGTTGACGCTGCGGAAACCTTTTCCAATCGGGGTGGTGATTGGTGCCTTGAGGGCAATTTTGTTCGCCCGGATCGATTCCATGACCCGATCGGGAACACCGCCCTCGGCTTCAATGACTTCGATTCCACATTCCTGAACATCCCAGTCGATTTTGACTCCTGTCGCATCAACACATTTTCTGGTAGCCTCGGCGATTTCGGGACCAACACCATCGCCCGGGATTAATGTGACTTTATACATCGTTTCCTCTAATACTTCTGACAAAAAGGGAATGTGACCGGGATCTCAATTGCACCAATAACAAGGCGAGGGGCCTCATGTCGCTTGAAACCAGAGGCCTGACTGGTTGATACTGATGAAATGATTCACAGATAAGCAGTGACCGTAGCAAATCAGATATCGCTTTTCAACTATACGAGAGAGCCGTCCCCCGGTTTTCAACTCAATCCGAGCACCCCGATGATCCAGCGTTTTCTTCATAATTACCTGCTTCGACACCAGAACCGCGCCAATCAGATCCTGCACCTGATCGGTGTGCCTCTCACATTCGGGGGACTCATCGGATTCGGCATCGCGGGAGAGTGGATTTATGCCTGGTCCGCATTCGTCGCGGGGTATGTGCTGCAGTTTCTGGGGCATGCCATTGAGCAGAATGACGCCGGCGAACTCATTCTGATTAAGAAATTACTGGGAATCCCCTACAGGGAGTTCGGTCCACAGACCCAATCTCAACAGAATTTTGACCAACCGTCAAAAAAGTCAAGTTGTAACGATTGAAGCGCCGATACCGAATGTAGTGATTTTATCGCTTGCACTGTCTGTCTTGCGCTCCCGTGTGTTCGTAACCTGTGGGGCAGACTGTTTCAGGCGGTAGATTCTCCCTGAACGCTACTTCGATTATGAAACATAAGCTGTTTAAATAAAACACTTTACGACCATAATTGACGTTCATGTCTTTAAGGATGGATACATGAACCTACGCCGGAATTTACGCCTGATTCTCTGTGGATGCATGATGACCACTCAAATAATGGGTTGTCATGGTCTGGGAACCGATACCGATCTGCACTATCTGGGTGACAAGGAGCTTCAATACTATGAAGACGTCGCCACAAAGATAGAATATCCCGCAGTTTACGAAGAAACACCCGAGGAGATTACCTTCTCGGGCAAGCCGCGGACGCTGGTCGATCGCTCCCAGGATCAGATCTGGGACTTGCCTCTGATGGACGCCGTCCACCTCGGTCTCGCGAACAGTGAGGTGATTCGTGTGTCCGGCGCATTGGGAACGAACGGCAACTCATTGCTGAATAATCCGGACGGAACACCTTCGATTTTCGACCCGGCAATCCAGGAGACCAACGTGCTGCTGGGTGGTGCCCGTGGTGTGGAAGCAGCGTTATCCGCCTTCGATACCACATTTACCGCAAATATGTTGTGGGGTCGTTCCGAACAGGTTCAAAACAGTCCCTTCTTTGGTGGCGTCCCTGGCGGAACTCTGATTCAGGAAACCGGTCAGTTTCAGTCCGGGCTCTCCAAGAACTTCGCCAACGGTGGTCAGTTTGCCATCAATCATAACTGGAATTACACCGGCAGTAATGCCTCCAGCCAGTTGTTCCCCTCGAACTATGCCGGGAACCTCGGGCTGTCATATCGTCAACCTATGCTGGCGGGAGCCGGGGTCGAATACACCCGCATCGCCGGTCCGATCGGAACCAGCTTCTCCGGGATTACCGGGGTGAGCCAGGGGGTCGTGATTGCCCGGATCAACAATGACCAGGCACTCGCGGACTTTGAACGCAACGTGCGAAACCTGATCTCTGATATCGAAGAGAGCTACTGGCAGCTGTACCTGGCTTATCGTCTGTACGATACGCAGGTCGTCGCCCGTAACTCCGCCTTACGCAGCTGGCGTGAAGCACATGCCAAGCTGGAAGCCGGTGGTACACGTAACTTCAAGCCGGCTGATGAAGCCCAGGCCAAAGACCGTCTGTTTGAAACCCAGGCACTCGTCCAGGCAACCCGCAGTGAGATCTATACTGCAGAAAGCCGATTCCGTCGTCTGGTCGGTCTGCCCGTTAACGATGGTAAAATCATCCGACCTATCGATGATCCCATCGCCGCAGAGTTCTCGCCGGACTGGAGCATGTGTCTCACTGAAGCTCTCGTTCACCGCGTTGAGCTTCGCAAACAGAAATGGAATATCAAGAGTCTCGAACTGCAGGCTCTGGCAGCAACCAGCCTGACCAAACCCCGGTTCGACTTCGTTTCCAGTTACCAGGTGAACGGCTTCGGCGACCGTCTGCTGAGTCAGAAGAATACAGATGGTATCACAGGCCAGGGCCTGCACAGTGCCTATGGAACCATGATGGATAATGACCAGGACAGCTGGACCCTCGGCTGGGAATTCAGCATGCCCCTCGGTTTCCGTTCGGCACATGCTCAGGTCGAGAATCTCGAATTCCGTCTGTCGAAAGCCCGTGCGATTCTGCAGGCACAGGAAATGGATGTGAGCCAGGAGCTCGCAATCACCTTCCAGGACCTGACCAAAAACTATGCGACCGCTCAGTCCAACTTCAACCGCTGGCGTGCGGCCCGCAGACGTGTGGAACTGTTCGACGCGGAAGTCCAGGCGGGTACCACGACTCTGGATACCCTGCTGCGTGCTCAGTCCAGTCTGGCACAGGCAGAAACCGAATACTACCGTTCGCTGGTGGCTTACAACATCGCGATCAAGAACCTCCACAAGTGGAAGGGAACCTTACTCAAACACAACAACATTCACCTGATGGAAGGCGAATGGAATCCGATCGCCTATCAGCAGGCACTGCGGAAAGCCTGGGCTCGTACCCACGGTATCGAAGCTCACAAACTGCAGCATAAGCCGGCTCCCTTCGTGGCCGATGGCTATGTGGGCGAAGTGGGCGTGATGCCTGCACCGGCCCAGGAAGGAACCTACTCTTCCGAGCAGGAAGGTATGACACCTGAATTCCAGCCTGTTCCGGAACCGGGCATGTCACCTGAATATGCACCACCGGTCACACCACCTCCACAGCCCGAGGCACGCATCCAGCTCAACGGGCAGGGCGGCACCAACCCGCTCGCCCCGACCTCGGTCGATCGGGCGGTGAAAGTGGCACTGGAATCGGATCAACCCCAGAGCGACCTGTATGTGACACCGATTGGCGGAACTCTGGATCAGTTGCCTGTTCCACAGGAAGAAATCCCGAGTTCACAGGCAGAACTGCCGATTGCCAATCCGGAAGACAACCTCGATCTGGAATTTCGATCGGCCGACAGTTTTTAGTACTGAAACACTAAACGATTGAGCGGGTCGCTTTATTCAGGTCATACCGCTTTCACCGACAAACAGGACGGGCGTCCCTGTTTTTTATGGTCGTGTTTGATTTTCTGTATCCTTTGCGAGCAGTGGATGTTAGGTTTGAGCGTCACAAGTGAGTGAAATACCTGCAGCCGCTTAACTTTCATTTGTGAATCGTTGTGTCGATGCCCATCTCCATCGATTGTTGTTTTCCATAGTTGAGGTCTCTACCGTTTCTGGCTCTGACTCAGAGACGTGCTGGAGCTGCAACTCAAGTTTCGGGTTTGAAAACCCGCCACTGACCAGGCCTGTGGAAAAGCATTGAAAAGTTAGTCAATGGTGGCAGGACGAATCCATCGTCTCCTGAAGCTGATTGCGCTGTTACAATCGGGACGAGTTTTTAATTCCGCACAACTTGCGAGCGAATGTGAAGTCAGTCGAAGGACTGTATTCCGCGATCTGAGAACGCTGCAGGAATCGGGTATCTATGTACTCTTCGACGAGGAGAAACAGGGGTATTCTCTTCCCTGGAGAACCATCGTTCCCTTCAAGGACCTGACCTTTGAAGAAGCACTAGCCCTCTTTGTGTTGTGCCAGGATCTCGACCAGACCACAGTCGGCCTCCCCTTTGACCAGTTTGCCCGCTCCGCTTCCGCCAAGGTTCTGAACAGTCTGCCCGACGCACTTCGCGAAAACGTCATCGATGCAGCTCAGACCATTTCCGTCTGGGGCACCCCGGTGAATCCGAGTGAGCTCAGTGCCAGTCACCACAAGAACCTGTTTCAGGCTGCCATCTCGCGGAAGAATATCCGCATTCAATACACTGTGCCCGGGGAGAAGAAACCACAGTCCACGATGCTCAGCCCCTATCATATTCTGTACGCCAACCGTCAATGGTACACGGTGGGACGCTCTTCCGTAGACCGCGGGATCAAAGCGTTTCCCGTTCTAATCATTGTTAAATCCGAAATCCTGGATGAAACCTTCAGTCGCCCCTCCCGCTTCAAACTGGATCGCTACCTGGGCAATTCGTGGGACCCGATTAGAGGGAATGGAAAACGCGTGTCGGTGAAGATCCGCTTTCAGAGCACTCTGGCCCAGAAAGTGTCCCAGATCATGTGGGACCCTTCCCAGGAGATCAGGAAGCTGAAGGGGGGTATGATTGAATTCCGGGCCCGGGTCGACACGCTGGAGGAACTCGTCGGCTGGGTCCTGAGCTTTGGCGATCAGGCGGAAGTGGTCTCGCCACGAGCGTTATGCGATCTGATTCAGCAGCAGGCCTCCGCGATCGTACAAATTTACAGTAAATAAGGATTGAAAATCGGCGAACCCAGGGTCTGGAAACAGGGTCATCAGACAAAACAAACCCCTTTACTCAGCCCCTGATTCAAAGTGTCAGATTGCGCATGTATACTATTCGCCGGCTTCGCGTCGATTATTCTGCGAAACCTCTTAAAATCCCGGCTGAAACTGCTGACCTGCCCCACCATTGGGTTTACTATTTCGGTTAAGAAACCGTACCCGCAGGCAGGAAATCTCTCGTTTTCCGCTTGAACAGCGCCTGAGACGATGTGTCTCGCTGATCGCATTGCGTATGATATCATCAGGAGCGCTGATTTCCCGAAGGGAGCGATGCGCAACCGCATCCGCTGGAAGACCTGCCCACCCGGAAACAACCGTCTCTAGTGGAGAGAAACTCTCCAGAGTCATATATCAAGATCGTATTGAAGTGAGGAAAGACAAATCATGTCAGATGGAATTCAATTCGCTGGAAGGACTTCAGTCGAGCAGGTAGAAGAAGGAAACGAACTGGCCCCCAAGTTTGACCAGGACGGTTTGATTCCGGTTGTCACCACCGACTACACCTCAGGTGAATTGCTGATGCATGCCTACATGAATGAGGAAGCACTCAAGAAGACCATTGAACTGGGTGAAGCCGTCTACTGGAGCCGCAGCCGACAGGTGCTCTGGCACAAAGGTGCTACCAGCGGGCTGGTCCAGAAAGTCAAAGAGCTGCTGATCGACGACGACCAGGATACGGTCTGGCTGCGTGTCGATGTCATGGGAGGCGGGGCCAGCTGTCACGTTGGTTATCGCTCCTGTTTCTATCGCCGTGTGCCCGTTGGTGAAGAAGGCAAAGAGAAAGGCCTGGCGCTCGAATTTACGGAAACCGAAAAGGTTTTCGATCCGAAAGAGGTTTATGGAGACGCTCCCAATCCAACCAAACTGTAAATCGGTTTTAGTCACGACAGGTGTAATATGAGTCATTTCAGTCGACGTGATTTCCTGGCTGCTTCGCTGGCGGCTGCGGGATCTGCTTATTCGCTCGAAGAGTGGGCGTTTGCCAACCAGAGCGAAACAGCCAACCATCCGAATCTGCACATCGCCCCCTTCCGGTTCGATGTTTCGCCTCCCAAAGGGCATTCCCTCTGTGGTGGCTGGATTAAACCGGTCGTCGGCTACGATGATTCACTGGAAGCGATCGGCTATGTCCTGCTGGGTGCGGGCAAGCCGATTGTGGTCTGCGCGGTCGACTGGACCGGCTTGCTCAACGATGCTCACATCAACTGGCGACAGGCTTTAGCAGAAGCCGCCGGAACGAGCATTGATCGCGTGGCCGTGCAGTGCGTGCATCAGCACAATGCTCCTTTCGCCTGTCTGAACGCCGAACAGATTGTCCTGGAACAGGGAGATCTGCCGCATATCGTCGAGCTGGATTTCTACAACGAATGCCTGGACAAGGGCCGCAAAGCAGTTTCCGCAGCGATTACGAAGGCCGAGCCGGTCACGCACATCGCCCACAGCCAGGGCAGAGTCGACAAGGTCGCTTCCAACCGCCGGATCAACCGCGACAAGGAAGGCAAGATCATCAGCATGCGGGGTAGCAGCTGCCGGGACGAACGTCTGCGGAGCATGACGGAAGGCACCATCGACCCCTTCCTGAAAACGGTTGCCTTCTACAACAAAGACAAAAAGCTGGTCTCCTGTCACTACTACGCCACGCATCCGATGAGCTATTACGGTGACGGTCGCGTGAGCAGCGACTTTACCGGCATGGCCCGTAAACAGCGTCAGCAGGAAGAACCGGGTTGCACGCACATTTACTTCACCGGCTGTTCCGGAAACATTTCCGCGGGTAAGTACAATGACGGCTCCAAGCCGATGCGGGCTATTCTGGCTCGACGGATTTACGACGGCATCGTCGCTTCCGAAAAAGGGCTCAAACCGGAGCCGGTCGGCAAACTGACCTGGAAAACGCATGACATTTTACCTCCCGTTCGGAGCAGTTTCAGCGTAGAAGAATTAACGAAGACGATTTCCAACAAAAGTAACAGCGTTGTGAATCGCAATCGTCCTTCCTTCATGCTGGCCTGGATGCAGCGGATCGAGAAGCAGATTCCGATCACCCTGAGTTCATTGCAGGTCAACGATATCAAAACGCTGCACCTGCCCGCCGAGAGTTTCATTGAATACCAGCTGCGCGCCCAGAAAATCCAGCCGGATGAATTCATCGCCACAGCCGCTTACGGGGACGGGGGACCATGGTACATCCCGGTTGCCGAAGAGTACCCCGCCGGCGGATATGAAGTCAGCGTCGCTTTCTGCAATCCCGGGGTCGACGCCATCATGACGCAGGGCATGCAGTCCCTGTTGAAGAGTTAACCGAATTTCAGAATCGTTCAGCAAACCCCAGTTGAGAGGTTGAGTGAGTCACATGGGTATGACAATTATGCGACGGGTCAAGTTTAACGCCGGACACCGTCTGTTTCGCCACGAAGGAAAATGCCAGTTCTTTCACGGCCATAATTACATCGCTGATTTTTACGTCACCGGCCCGGAAACGGACGCCGTGGGTCGGATTATCGACTTTGCGCAACTCAAGGCGCTGCTGAAAGGCTGGATCGACGAAAACTGGGATCACGGCTTCCTGCTCAACATCGAAGACGAAAATGGCCTGAACGCAATTCGCATGGTCGAACCGACCAAGTACTTCGTACTGCCTTACAATCCGACCGCGGAAAACATGGCCCGCTACCTGCTGGACGAAGTCTGCCCGAATCTGCTCAACGACCTGGGAGTACAGGCCGTCAAAGTCGTGATCTGGGAAACCGAAGAGTCCTGTGCCGAAGCGACTCTGGACCAGAAAGACAAAACGGACGCCGGCCTGCTCGATGCTTTTGAAACCGATTCATTCCCGACCGGGTTTCACTGGTAATAAACCTCACTGAAGATATTGTTCTTCACAACGCGCAATAAAAAAGCTCTGGACCAGATCAGTCCAGAGCTTTTACTTTTGTCTCTTCTCTTCAGCCGCTTAGTCTTCTGCAACGTAAGGCAGCAGACCGATGAAGCGGGCCCGCAGAACGGCTTTCCGCACTGCACGCTGGTAGAGGGCAGAAGTCCCTGTCCGACGACGGGGCAGGATACGTCCTTCGCGATCCAGGAGAGAACGCAGGGTTCTCAGATCCTTGTAATCGACATAGACGGGACGTGGAATGTTACCATCCGGGCAGAACCGGCATTTGAGCTTCTTTTTCAGACGAGCTCGTTTTTTCCGACGTTTGACAATCTCTTTACGGGATAAACCGACTGACATAGTGTTGTTCCTTTTTCATGCGTCGTAAGAACTTAGGACACCCGAGACCGGGGCGACGCTGATTTCAGTGTGCTGGCAGGGGCCGCGACTCACACAGTGCGGCCGGTTCGCTTACCAGCTGGATTTTTTCATGCCGGGGATCAGGCCATCTAAAGCCATATCCCGCAGAGCGATACGCGAAATCTGGAACTTACGGTAGTTACCACGAGGACGACCTGTCAGCTGACAGAGACGACGCATACGGGTGCGGCTGGAGTTACGAGGCAGTTTGGCAAGGCCTTCGTAGTCCCCTTTAGCAATCAGCTCAGCCCGCTTTTCAGCATGCTTTTCTACCAGAGCGTAAATTCTCTTCTGTTTTTCAATCTTCGATTTGGATGCCATTTATATACCTTCTTCGACAAATTCCAAAATTAGGAACGACTGTTATACTGGCTCTCCCGCCAGATCGTCAACTTGCCGGACTGTTTTTGCTCTGAAATGAGCTAAAAAAAGCAATCATTCCGAAATTCTTTACAGCCCCTGGTTGACACACATGTTCATGCGCGCTCTATTTTTTCTCTTTCTGAGGCTGCGGGCGGAAATATTTCATCGATTCGACCACCACCGTGCGGCGGGTCGCGATGCGGACCAGCAGAGAGAGCAGGTAATTGCCCCAGCCGGAAACCATATACTGGCGTTTCTTTTCCAGGGCTTTGAGGCCGGTCTTGACCACCTGATCGACGGTCTGATAGCGATGCTTCTTCAGCCAGCCTTCCACGCCAGCCACATCGAAGAACTCGGTCTGCGTCGTTCCGGGGCAGAGTGCAGTCACTGTCACCCCTTTGTCGCGGGCTTCCGCCCAGAGTCCCTCGGTGAAGTGCAGTACGTAACTTTTGCTGGCAGCATAGGCGGACATGTAGGCCACCGGCTGAAACGCGGCGACCGAGGCGATATTGATGATTCCGCCGTGTCCCCGTTCCATCATTTCGGGCAGATAGAGGTAAGTCAGATCGGTCAATGCGCCCATATTCAGCTGCACCATCTGCATCACCCGTTCCCGGTCGGTCGAGGCAATATCCGAAACCACGCTGAAACCGGCATTGTTGATCAGCAGTTCGATCTGCACACCACGTGCGTTGATCTCATCGTAGAGTTTTCGGGGTGCCTCCGGTTCAGAAAGGTCCAGCACGACGACTTCTGTTTTGGTTCCATGCCGGGTCAGCAGGTCGGCAGCCAGCTCTTCCAGCTGCTCCTGACGACGTGCCGTCAGTACCAGATGCATTCCCCGTGCGGCCAGCCGGTGCGCAAATTCAAGGCCGATTCCGGATGAAGCACCCGTAATCAGAGCCCATCGATCAGAATATTCGTCTATCACAGCTGACTCTCCAGAAGTATCCTGTTGGAGACTTAGATTTTCCATTGAAAAGAGGCCGGGAAGAAGTGCTGCCCGCGTCAGGGGGAATCGTAATTGAATTTGTGTCTGGTGAAAACCCCGTAACCACTGTTTATACCCCCGCTTTGATCGATTTTTCGCCGTTTCAAATTGAAGTCAAAGCGGTTTTTTGACCAAATGAGGAGCATAATGTCACCGATCGAACGACTCAGCCGGGAAGAAGTTCGCAGCGTCGACCAGCGTACGATTGAAGAATTCGGGCTCCCCGGAATTGCCCTGATGGAGAATGCCGGCCGCGGCGTGTTCGAGTTACTCGTCTCGCTCAAAGCCCAGGGTCCCATCAAAATCTGTGCGGGTAAGGGGAATAACGGCGGGGATGGCTTCGTCATCGCCCGTCACCTGGACAACGCCGGCATCCCCGTTGAACTCTATCTGCTCACCGATCCCGAACAGCTCACCGGCGATGCCGCCACGAATTACCAGGTCGCTTCGCGGATGGGTCTCTCGATTCAAGCCGACCCCGATCTGCAGGATCCGGAACGATTTCGTGCGTTCCTCGATTCAGCCGAGTGGATCGTCGACGCCTTATTGGGGACCGGCGTGCAGGGAGAGGTGCGCGAACCTTTCGCCACCGCCATCCGGATGATGAATGCAGCACCCGCCAACATCCTGGCCATCGATCTTCCTTCGGGCCTCGACTGTGACACGGGACAGCCTTTGGGAGAATGCATCATCGCATCGCAAACGGCGACCATGGTGGCGGAAAAGCTGGGTTTCGCGGAACCGAAGTCGCAGCAATTTACGGGCACCGTACATGTGCTGGGGATCGGTGCACCGCGACAGATCATCACGGAACTCCTGCAAAAACAGTAGTTTCTGTCCGCTCAGCGGCTCTCACTTCCCAGCTGTCATCAGCCGGCAAAATGGAAAAAACAGCCGATTCACAAAAACGGGGGTTCTCAAATCCGCCGTAAACCCGATATATTATAGTTTGCCCGATAACCCGAGTGAGTGGGCCTGTTTGACTGACCGTTGACTACTGCTACCGGTACCTGCATCAAAACGCAGGGATGAGATTTAGGTCCATGGACAAAAACTTCTGGTTTCTCAAGAACTGTGACCTCTTCGAACGACTGAGCGAAGATCAAATCGCCCAGGTCGAACGGAATGCGTCCGTCAAGCAGTTCGCGCGTGGAAACATGGTTTATCTCCCGACCGAAACCAGCGACTCGGTCTACCTGCTGCTCAACGGCAGAATCAAGCTCTACCACATCACGGGAGAAGGCAAACAGGCTCTGCTGGCACTGATCGAGCCGGGTGAGCTGTTTGGGGAACTGGCGATCCTCGGCGGCGGCGAACGTGAAGAATATGCCGAAGCCATGCTGAAATCGACCATTCTTCGCATCCCCGGAGTCGTGATTCAGGATCTGATGCACCAGCATCCTGAAGTCTCTCTGGGTGTGACCAAGCTGATGGGACTCCGACGACAACGGGTGGAACAGCGGCTCAAATCCCTGCTGTTTCGTTCCAACCGCGACCGGCTGACGCACCTGCTGCTGGAACTGGCGGAAAAATATGGCCGGTTTACCCCCGAAGGCGTTCTGATCAATATCAAACTCTCGCACCAGGAACTGGCGAGTATTATCGGCAGCACACGTGAAACCGTGACTGTCCTGCTGGGCGAACTGCAGGACGAACGCAGTATCGATATCCAGAAACGACACATCATCCTCAGAAAGGCCCGCTATCTGGCTCATTCGATTGATTTCAAACTCACCCCCGCCTTTCAGTCCAAACCGGATCAGTCGGGAGAATTTGTCTTAAGAGGAGCGGAAGCCTGAACTTAGATTGTCCATCCCCAGATATGCTCATCAGAAATGTGCAGGAAGTGTAAGCTATCTCACAGATCACACCAGAGCAGACTACGATAATAAACACAGGGTATCACCCCGCTCGAGAACTGGTACAAATCCTACTGTGACAGTAGGAGGTTTAAAAAATGAATACACAACTTACATCCGAAACTGAATCAGAATCTGAATGGAAGGCCTGCGCGCCGGGCGACCTGGAACAATTTGTCACCGTGATGAAGAAGCGGCGTAAAGTCAGCCACATGATCACCGGGGCCGAGATCCTCACCGCCTGTCTGGCCGTCGGGCTGGTTGGCTTTTTTGGTCTGAACTCGTTCTCAGGCTCTGCAGAACCGCCAACCGAGCAGGTCGCGAAGAAGGTAGGTAAGAAGTGCCCGGGCGGATTGTACTGTGATGAAGCGCTGAACCATGCGGAAGCTTTCGTCGCTCACAAGCTCGACGCTGAAACAACCAGTAAAATGAAGGAACATCTGGCCCATTGTCCCGGCTGCCAGAAAAAGGTTGATCAACTTCGCATAAACATGCACAATAACGCCACTGCCCACATCGGTCCGTTACAGGAAGAGTCCGAGTGGGATGCGTTTGTGTTGACCTTAAATCAGTAACCGACTGATTTCTCCGGTTCCCTGAAAGGATTGAGGGAATGTCCCAGGAAGAAGAAACCCCTGCCGACGACGATCGGCTCTCCAGCGAAGATGACTTCCTGGCTGCCTTTTCGTCATCAGGTCAGGTCGATGAAGAAATCGACGCCGACTACGAACGGACGCTCGAAGCGCTGGAAGCTGTCGAACGGGATCTGGAACTCCCCGAAGAACCTGAGACAGACGAGCCTGTCGCAGCGGCTGCCGTCAAAACCAGTTCCCAGACCGCCACCAAACGGGAAACCCGGATTCCTCCGCGTGCCATCATCGAAGCCGCGCTGTTTGTCGGCGGCAAGCCATTGACCACGAAGAAACTCTGCTCGCTGCTCAACGACGAGTACTCAACGTCTTACGTCGACGATCTGCTCGACGATCTGAACCGCCAGTACAACGACGAAGCCCGCCCGTACGAAATCCGCATGGAGGAGGGGGGCTATCGCCTGATTCTCCGTCACGACTTCGAACGCATCCGCAACCGCGTGTATGGTTTCGGCCCGAAAGAGGTCAAGCTGACCCAGGACGCGCTGGAAGTCCTCGCGCTGGTCGCTTATCGCCAGCCGATCACCAAGGACGAGATCATCGCCGCCGGCAAAGACAAGGCGGCCGGTATCCTGCGACAACTAATCCGTCGCGAACTGATCGCCATTGAGCGCAACGAAGACAAGAAAGCCGAAGTCAAATACATCACGACCAGCCGCTTCCTGCAGGTCTTCGGCCTGGGTAACATCGAAGAATTACCTTACAGTGAATCGCTGAATCACAAATAGTTCCGGCGCTGCAAACAGCCAGAGTACAGAGAGAACTATTATGGACTCTCATTCTGAGTGGCAGTCTTCTGCGGACGATTCCTTCGAAACAGATAGAGCAGCATGGCAGTCACAAGCAGGATGCCCAGTAGTATTTTCGCTACGGCATTTGATTGAAGCTGCTTCTCATCTGGTATCTGCGGCTTCTCCGGACTTTTCTCTGGTGCTGCCGGATTTACTTTCATGATCGCCTGCGCCCATTCCAGTGAAGCTTCCCGGTTCCAGGCCAGTTCATCATGCGGCGCGTAACAGTAAAGGTAGATCACCTTCCCGGCCGGATTCAGAAACGTGGTCGTGCAAGACTGAAACTCCGTTCGGCTCCGAACGCCGTCAGACACGGTCCCTTCAAAGAGCATTGAGAAGGAAAAGATGTTCGACGAAGCATGGTGCTCTTTGAAGGGGATAAACTGAGAGAACTTCAGATCCAGGTCTGATCCCGTCTCCTGTTTGACCTGCTCTACAATCCGATCATAAAATTTCGGATCGCGGGAACGGAAATCCTCTATCACAGGATCGTTATTCGCGCGCGTGTTCTCCTGAATTTCCTGAAATCGATCATCTCCCGTAATCGGTTGGGCCATGTTTTTCATCAGACGCAGAAAAAATTTACGTCGAATTTCCGGCGACTCACCGGCCCGGGCTGCAGCGGCATCTTCTTCTGTTATGTAAAACCCCAGCTGTTCAAATTTGGGATCTGCTTTAGCCAGCATTTCCGCCATCTGGTAAACACGCGGCAAGTCCGGAGTCACGCGTACAAACCCGGCGGGCGGAGGAACTTCAATCTCAGTTTCCCATACCTTGAACTTCTCGGCGTAAACACTTGAACTGAGACAAACAAATATCAACAGGATTTCACGCAACCGTTTCATTTTTATCCTCTGAGGAAGCCACCTGCTTCCGTCTCCGTTTCACTATGATGGCGAGCACCGCCATCATAGCCAGGGTCACCAGCGTTGCAATCGGAATCAGGTTTTCGCGACTGTTATCCGGGAGGCGATCCGGGAATGGAGACGGCTCGGGATTCTGTGACAGGATCGCCTTTGCCCAGGCGCGGGAGGTGGTGCGCGTCCATTCCAGATCCTTGTAAGGCGCGATGGCCCCCAGGGCGATCAGCTTTCGCTTCACGTTCAGGAAGGTGAGCGTATTGACATTCGCATCCTGGACCTCATCTGCGCCCTCGATCTGCACCCCATAGGACACATACTTAGAGCTGGATAATTCATTGATCGATTCATAATGCGGTTCGAGGGCGACCGTATTTGAAATCTGAAACGCGACATTCAGATCCAGCTCACGGCTGAGATCACGACTCAAATTGTCGCGGGTCTGCTTCAGCTTCTCGGCCAGCATGTCCCGGTATTCCTGGTTCCTCTCTTTTGTCGTCAGCTTGAACATCGCGAAATCGGAAGCACTGTAAGAACGTTGTCTGGATTTCTCCGGGATCTGCAGAATCAGGTACCGCGCAGGTTCGACCGGTTCTCCCTGGCGCAGTTGAGCAGCCAGCGCTTCGGTCAGATAGAAATACACGTCCATCCCCTGCCGTTTCGTTTCAGCCATCATCTGATCGAAGGGGAACAGCTCCCTGATCTCCGGAGTCACATTCACAAAACCGGCAGGCGGTGGAATCTCCAGGCGGCTTGTCCCCAGCTGAAAAGATTCTGCCTGTAATAAGTTTCCGCAGCACAGGATCAGTGCCAGCCAGCAGAAAGATGCGTGCTTCATGGAGTGCCTTCAGTCGGTCTTGATCCGGTTCTTTTTCACGAAGATCGCCAGAGCCACCAGCACAGCAGCTCCGATGAGAATCCATTTGGCGATTTTGTCTCCCTGATCAGGCTTCAGCGGATCAAAGTTTGAAGGATAGGAAGACGCGACAGGAGGCTTGTCGTTGGCAGCGATGATTGCTTTCGTCCAGTCACGGGAAGCGGTGCGAGTCCATTCCAGATCATCCTGGGGTGCGTAACAAAACAGAAACAGCAGCTTACCCTCCACGTTCATCACGGTCGCGGTCGCGGCAGAGATCTCCTCTACCGGTTCTGCTTCCTCTGCTGCCCCCTCTTCTGGTGGCAGATAGATTGTGAGAAACATCGATACGGCCAGCGCATGCGAGGATTCAAAATGAGGCTCAAACGGGACCAGCTGAGAAACTTCGATCGCGGTCGCCAGGTCGAACTGCTCCTGAATGCCGGTATTGAGCCGCTCGTAAATTTTGGGATCCTTGGCTTTGATTTCCTGAATGATCTGCCGGTATTCGCGCTTGGTCGCTTTTTTCAATTCCAGAAAATTGACGAGACCGACGACCTTGTCTTTGAGTTTTCGGTTGGCCTTCAGAATGAATGTCCGCTTGAGTTCCGGCAGTTCCCCCTGCAAAGCAGCCGGTGCTTCTGCTGCGGAGATATAATAGGCTACGTTTTCATTCAACAGGTCGGCAGAGTCCACCAGCTGGCTGTAATGGTAAACTTCTTCCATCGCGGGAGTCACCAATACGAAACCTTCTGGTGCGGGTATCTCCAGAGTCTTCCCGCCGACCTCAAACTCATCTGCAGTAACGGTTCCCAGTAAACACATCACTGCAAACAAGCTCAGCAGCACAAACTTCATTCCGCATCCCTTCAACCAGACCTGATACACAATTGAACAGACATCATGTCACATCGCAGGGGGAGACCGCAAGCAGTAACCGACGAAAACAGGGAGATCGTCGTTGATTCAAGAGCACCGTTGGTCAGCCGCATCGTTACATCAGCAGCAGGGCACCCACAAAAATGGCCGCCGCCAGCAGAAGCACCACCAACAGGACCGTGAGATAGACTCGAGGCGAAAGATTACCCGGATCGTCGTCCGCCGTGATCCTGCCTCCACTGATCTGCAGCAGCCAGTCAGGCAGCTGACCATAGATCGTATACAGCGTGCCGAGGATTATCCCCAGGGCCAGCAACAGTTGCAGTTTGAGATCACCCCCGCCACGGATCAGCGTCCAGCCGAGCAGGGACGCTAACAAAATCACCAGCAGTCCGGCTGCGATCTGTCTGGGAGTCATTGAGAGCGATTACTCCGAGTGTGTCTGCCGCGTAATCCAAAGCATCGCGCCAGACCAGACTGCGATCCCGAGCCAGGCGAGCGTTCCCAAGCCCAGAGACCGGAACATGGCAACGCGTCCGGCCATGCCCCCTGAATTGTTTGGCAGACAGAGCTCGGCAATCACCAGGCTCACAACTCCGAGCAGGGCACACAGGGAAAAGACGATCAGAAAGACCCAGTATTGTTTACGTGAAATGGAAAACGATTTCATCAGAGAACCTCAGGTTTACCAGCGAGTCGAAACTTCGTAACTGTGTTATCCGGTTTGATTATGTCTGGCTGTTGTTTCTGAAATCAAGTTTTTTCTGCAAACGGAAATCAGGTTAGTCGGCAATCTCGCGAAATGTGAGACTGATCCGCGGACCGGCGTCCGCGTCGCGAGGAATCGCGTGCTGCCAATCGTCCTGGATCTCATTCCGCATATACAACAGATCGCCGTTTTGTAATTCGTAGGAATACTTTTCTTGCGGATCCTGTCTGCTGCGAAACGAAATTGCTCTGGTCGCACCCAGCGAAACAATGACTACACCAGTCCCCGCCTGCAGCTCCTCTGTAGAATCGCTGTGATAGCCCATTGTGGACGTTCCATCGGCATAATAATTCAGCAGACAGTTGTTTGGCAGGAAACCGATCTCCTCCGCGATGCGCTCACAGACCGGTTCTAACGCGGGCAGCATGACGGTCCACGGATAAGTGATTCCCGAATAGTTGTAAGCCACACCAAAGCTGGCAGTCTTACGGGCTTTCATTCTCTCATCCCAGACGACCTGCTCACGCAGCAACGTAAATAACTCCGTCGCCTGATCCAGAAAGGCGGGAATGAGCTCCAGCTGTGGTTCCGGCATGGCAGATTGTCTCCGTTGAATACTGGTCAGTCCAATCACTGTCCCAGCAACTGACCAGCGCCGCAGTGAAACCGCTTTGATTTTCCATTCTGCATGATAGACCGGATTTCCACCGATTCGGTTCGCCCTGGCAGAACAGTCTGCATTCACATCCCGGTACTCAGGTCGATGCAGGACTCGAATGCGGTTCAAATTTGACAATTCTGACCTGCGCGGGACTGTCGATCTTCGCCAGGGCATGTTGCATGACGCCGAGCGACCAGTCTTTGCCCCGATTCCCGGACCCCGAACCAATCAGGGGAAAAGCGACGCTCTGGAATTCATGTTCGTCGACCAGCTTCATCGCGTTGATGACGGACTGCGTGACCGAGTACTCGGTTGCGAACCAGAGCAGGTTGATCCCGGCGACGTGGATGATACCGCGATAAGGTAGACGTCCTGCGGATGTCAGCCGGGCTTCTCCCAGGGGGATCGCACCTTGTTTCGCGACCTCTTTAAAGGGCGTCGTTCCTCCCTGTTTCTTGATCGCCCCCGAAACGCCTTGAGGTAACAACAACCACCAGGGAATCACGTTGCGGTTCCAGCTGTTGACGATCACTTCCACAGGTTGCTCAAGAATATTCCCGCTGACAATTTCCACATTCATCGATTCGACCAGCTCCAAAGGTGTCTGTTATAAGAGGGGACGACCTCTCCCTCCTGTCAATCAGACACACTCAGGCTCATTTTTTGTGCCTGTTTCCTGATTAATTCCCCGAACCTGGTCGCGCCAGGGAAGTGATCTGCGGGCATCGTCGCCGGAATAGTATTTTTGAATCTGGTCTACGGTCACTTCGGGAGCCAGCTGGTTTACGATCCGGGAGACGCGATACCATTCACCGCCGAGAATAAACAGCATCCAGATCAGCCCGAACGGAACGCCGTAAATTTTGTACTCGATGTATAAGCCGAACAGCAGCGCAAGGCAGATCGCCATCCAGTTAATTAACGTAGGATACAGGTCAAACCGTTTCATCGAAGGGCTTCCCCTTTTTTCAATCCATGTTACCGCACGGTTTCCGACTCATCCAGAGCGATTTAGTCGGCTGTCCCGGTCTGAATCTGTAAGTCTCTACTGCAACTGAGATTGGAGTGGTTCATAAATCCCGGGCGGTACCAGCTGCTGTTTGACCGTCGCCAGTTCATCCCGCGAAAACCACAATACTTTGAAAGGGACTCCATCCGATTCCGTTCCGGTTTCGGGCAGTGCCTCGCGCACTGAGTCGTCTATTGAGCAGAGATAGTGGAACATGATTTCATGTTCCGGAATCCCTTGATATTCAAAGTGGGATTCATGAAAACCGAGGAACTGCAGCGCGTGCGCTGTGATGCCCAGTTCTTCAAACAGTTCCCGTTTCGCGGCTGCTTCCAGGGTCTCGCCGAACTCCAGACCGCCACCCACGGGAATATAGAACAGAAACTCGCGGTGCGGATCATAGCCCTCCGCCAATAGAACCTGCCCCTGATGGATCACGGAAATGATGACTTTGTTACGGATCTGCATGCCTGGAGTATGTCTTATTCAAGGTTGATGGTCGGTGTTGACAATCAGGACGAAATAATCAGTTTTCCGTGATCTCCGTATACGGAAATGGGATGTTGCTTCGTTGAAGTCTGTGGCAGCGGACACTGAAAATGCCAGGCTTCGTAACCGGTCGTCGATTGTACTTCCAGACGGGCTCCGGTTTCAAACTCCAATGTCAAACAACCGTCATGCCGGGCAATTGCTGACATCAGCCGGTAACCGAGCAGGTAGTCGAGCCGTTCCAGATCCGCGCGCCAGAAACCGGCCCCCGGCTTCGTCCCCCGCAGCGTGCGCGAGCCGTCGACATCGGTGATTTGCAGTTCGTCCTCGAACTCAATCAGTGACCTCACAGCTTCTTCGTCTGCGAAGACGAGGCCCGTCAGCCCGGTCTCCTGAAATGCGATCAACGTATCACCGGCGAGGGGCAGCAGCAGATTGCGTCCGCTATAGCTGAGCGTTTTCATTGATCTACCTGATACGCCTCCCCGCTCTGAGGGGTCTCTGGTTCATACTCAATTCCGGCTTGATGTAAGGCGGCCATCGAACGAAAGGCCACTTCGCCCCATTTTTTTCGAACCGTTTCGGGCGCATTCGGGGGGATCTTACGCCACTCATTCGCGAGGAACCGGATCTGATTCGGTTCCAGCCAGAGTGCCAGTCGCCCTTTTTGCTGTTCTTGATCCGCATTTGTGAGCCCGGCGTCATCGCGAAGCCGATCACGGGCAGTCGCCAGTTGTTGTTGATAGTTTTCCTGGAATAGCTCAAGCAACACCTGTTCCAATATTGCCTGAAGGTTCCAGAGCACACGCTGCTCCGCCTGATCGGCAATTCCTAAAATCGAATCTTCCGAGAATCGGGAGAGCAGTTCGAAGAGTACCAGTGCCTCATCTTCAGTCAGATTCAGTTGCATCGTTTTGATTTCTATCTGAGTTTTGGAGACCGCCGGTGACAAAGCGATCATGAAACGTCTGCACGGTCGTTCGTAATCGGTCGTCCAGCAGTGGCAAAACCTGTTGCGAAATTTCTGCAGGGACGCCGCCATAAAAGGGTTCGGCGATCGCACCGGCGATACAGGCCATGGTATCGGCATCACCGCCCAGTGAGATTGCGTTGCGGATGGCCGATTCGAAATCGGTCGATTCCAGAAAAGCGATGATCGACTCTGGTACCGAGCCCTGGCAGGAAACATCAAACACATAATGGGGACGGATCTCTTCCAGCGTTCTCTGCAGATCGTACTGAAATTCATGCTCGACAAAGTCCTGAATCTCTGCTTTCGACTTTCCAGTACGTGCCAGAAAGACACAGGCCGCTGTGGCCTGAGCCCCATAAATTCCCTGCTGATGGTTGTGGGTCACCTCGGCGGACTTTTTTGCCAGGTAGAGGCAGTCGGCCATTGTTTCTGCAGCATAAGCCACGGGGCTGACCCGCATGGCAGAACCGTTCCCCCAACTCTGGTAGGGCATGCGCTGTCGCAACTGAGCCCAGGTCAGAAACGTGTGTCCGTAGCCGGCATCCGGATAGCGTCTGACATATCGCTGCAGCGTGCTGACCAGATCAGAGTCATGTAACAGCCAGTCCGCAACCGCGGCTGTGAGCACTGTATCGTCGGTGAATGTCGACTCTTCGCGAAACAGATAGAACTGCGTCGACTTCGTCGGCACATGCTCGAAATAAGAACCGATCACATCACCGGCAATAGCACCCCACATTACGGAATCCTCACTGCGACAGGGCAACGGAATTTGTTATTCATCTCAAGGCAGATCATAGAATCCTCTTGATTTAAATGACGACTGGGAGCCCTCACAACAGCAGCTCTCCAGTGAGCCACCATTCCAGATACTTCGACAGTGAGGGAGCGCAACAGGTTCGACTGTCCTCTTCGTGGCTCCATACAAATACATCAGGCCGGCGGATGGCTCCGGCCTGAATTGGAAAAGCGAACTGATCTCCATTCCCGGCGTCGGCAAAGAACAGCAGGTGATCGAAGGGCATATACAGTTCGGGAAAGTCCGGGTTCTCACGAAAGGCCTGGTTTTCCTGGACGATGCGTTCCAGCTGCCAGATCAGCCCCAGACCGTATTCGCCTTCGACGCCATTCGATTCCTGCAGCAGGCTCGCCAGGTCTTCCGGCAGTACCACGCCCAGTTCTGCTTCCGCCTGCTGAATCTCGTGCCGTTTGGCACCGGGGAAGAATTCTGCAGCGCTACATAACTTCAGAATCTGTTCTTTCCATGACATAGTTCTATTTCCCGACTCCTGGAAATTCGAGTACATCCATTCCGAGTGCGTTCTGGTGATACTGAGTTTATTCGACTGCAAAACGGACCCGGAACTGACGACGGGCCAATTTGCGTTGCGGCGTTAAAACCGTGTAATTCTCGCTCAACTCCAGATCCATCAGATCATCGTCATCCGCTGTCAGGCTGTTCCCACTTCTGTTGCTGCCGGAATCCGAATCCTCGATCACTGTCAATACGCCGCTGATCTGCAGTCCTGCTGCTGAGGCAAGACTGTCTGCTTTTTTACGCGCCTCCATCACGATGGAATGCAGGACTTCCTCAATCGTCTGATTTTGACTCGAGTAACAGGCCTGAGGTGCCTTCATTGTAAAAGACCTCTTCAACGGTGAGAAAAATGATCTCTTCTTTGCTGAAAACATCTGCTCGACTTTTCCCATGGCTTTGATCAGTTTAGTGATGTCTTTGTGACTGATCTGCAGGGAATGAGCGATCCTTCTCCAGTTCTCATCATAATACCAGTCTCGATCTCCATTCCCCTCCAGAATATTTTCTTCCGGGATGCCGGATTGTTTCAGCACCGAGATGACCTCGTCTCGTAATTTCAATGATTCCTCGAAACAGGATTCTCGACCGGGTTTACGACTGTTGACGACGACCTGAACTTCAGCCTGATACGAGTCGACACAACGGTCAGTCGCAGATTGTGCGATGACTTCGATAAAGCGAGCGGATTCGGACATGAAAGACAGCCTTTGTGAAGGGCCCGTTGATGTGAGTGGATTGATGAATCTTGAGAAGTGTCTTTCACTTCAGAATAGCAGCGGCAATTGCTGTGCTCAAGAAAATTATCAATGTCACTTTTACCAGTCAGGATTGAGAACGACAGACGCCCAGCAGACAGGACGTGCGACTCTCTTTTGTGCGCGTGAACTGAGATTTCCTGCTCGCTGCGCTCGGCCCGAATTGCATTCGGGCTCACCCCGATTTTTGGGGATTCGTTCCCGTTAAACCCGGCGTGCGTTTTACTCAGACGCCGAAGACTTCTTCGAGGGCGGCGCGCATCACCTGGGGATCGGGGTCCACGCCGGTCCAGAGCTGGAAACCGATCACGCCCTGGTTGACGAGCATGCCCAGACCGTCGAGGGTGGTGCAGCCGGCTTTGGCGGCTTCGCGGAGCAGGTGGGTCTCGGGAGGATTAGGAATCACGTCCGAGACAATCATGTTCGATTTGAGAGAAGCGAAGTCGAGCGGGAAGACGGCGTCGACATCGGGAAAGAGACCGATCGAAGTGGCGTTGATGACGACGTCCACATCGTCCGCGAGGGTATAGTCGCCTTCCCATTTCGTGAACGTGGTGGGAACGCGGGTCTTTTCCTGCAGCAGCTGCGCGAGCGCTTCGCCACGCTCGGTACTGCGGTTGACGATCGTGATTTCAGCTGCTCCTGCGAGGGCGGTTTCCACGCCGATCGCGCGGGCCGCGCCACCGGCACCAAACATCACGATCTTTTTACCGGACGGGTCAGTCACTTCTTTTAACGACTGCACGAAACCTTTGCCGTCGGTGTTCTCGCCCAGCAGCTGATGGTCTTTGCGGACGATACAGTTCACGGCCCCCATCATCGCGGCGGCATCGCTGATGCCATCGAGGTACTGGATGACTTCGACTTTATGCGGGATCGTCAGATTCGCACCGCGGAAGCCCATTGCCCGCAGACCGCCGACGGCCTGGACCAGATTTTCGGGAGCCACTTCAATTGTCAGGTATCGCCATTCCAGACCACAGGCATTGTAGGCTGCTTCCATCATGCACTGCGTGGGGTTCTCTGCGACCGGTTGTCCGAACACACACGTCAGTTCCTGTTTGAAGTTGAGCGGCTGATTCATGTCGTGCTTTCTCCCTGTTGTGTCTGTTGGTCGCGAAGAAAAGGGGCTCCGTTCAGGCTACGGATTCGTGCCAGCCCAGGGCATCAAAAATCCGCTTGCAGGCCTGCGAACGGTTCAACACGTAGAAGTGCATGCCCGGAACACCCGCATCGATTAGCTCCTGGCACTGCGCGATGGCGTATTCCACGCCGATCTCAAACTGGGCGTCGAGGTCATCCTGAGCGGCTTCGAGCCGGCCCACGAGCTCGGCAGGGAACTCGGAACTGCACATCGACATGATCCGCTGGATCCGCCGGTATTCGGTGATCGGCATGATGCCGGGGATGATTGGACGGTCTATGCCTGCCTGGGCACAACGTTCCTGGAAGCGATAGAAGTGCTGGTTGTTGAAGAAGAGCTGGGTGTAGATCGCATCTGCGCCCGCATCCACTTTTCGCTTGAGGTTTTCCAGATCAGCCTGTGGAGTCAGCGCCTCGGGGTGCACTTCGGGGTAGCCGGCGACGCCAATGCCCATCTCGGGGAAATTCTCACGAATGAGGGTGACGAGTTCACTGGCATACTTCAGACCGCCGTCCGCGGGAATGAAAGTTTCTTCCCCTTTGGGTGGATCCCCACGGAGCGCCATGATGTTTCCGATGCCTGCCTCGCTGGCTTCCTTCAGCCAGTCAACCAGTTGCTCCCGCGTGGAACCGACACAGGTGAAGTGGGCCGTCGCGGTCGAGTGCAGGTCTTTCTGGATGGTATCACAGAGTTCGATGGTTCGCTTGCTGGTAGATCCGCCCGCGCCATAAGTACAGGAGACGAAAGCAGGTTTGTAACGAACCAGTTCCTCCAGTGTACGAAACAACTCTGCATCGCCACTTTCATTTTTGGGAGGAAAAATTTCAACAGAGAGACCAAAGGTTCCCGAACGATAAATTTCGCTGATTCGCATTATCTTTTCTTGTCTCGAAGGGGTGAGGCGAACTCGGTACGAGTTTATACCACGAAGTTACGACTCGCGTAGTGTATAAATTATGGGTTTTGCCGGTCAACAAATCTGCATTTTCTATTGCCAGTCCGGCTGGATTTACCTATCTTGCAATCAACGCAGAGACCATTCTACCTGACTATTTGCCAACTCCTGAAACAGCGGCCTGAAAGGCAGACTGTGATCGCAATCTGAGATGGGAGCGAGAGGCACTCAACCAGAGGTGGCCCGCTTCTGAGCAGGGTAGCGTCTCTGGCCGAAATCGATGAAACCCGCTGAGATTCATCGTCAATTAATTGGTCTGCTTAAGTAAAGCAACTATAATAACATGATTCAAGTCGGTTTCCGCTTGAAGATGAATCAAATTTCCCCTTTTCCAACTGAATCAACAAGGATTGAGAATGTCCACCGAAACCAACCCGTTGCCGTATAAAGTGAAGGATTACAGCGAAGAAGAATTCCAGAAACTCGCTGCCTGGGGTCGCAAGGAAATCGAGCTGGCAGAAACGGAAATGCCAGGTTTGATGGCACTGCGGGAAAAGTACGGTAAAGATCAGCCTCTGAAAGGAGCCCGGATCGCCGGCTGTCTGCACATGACCATTCAGACCGCTGTGCTGATCGAAACTCTGACCGCACTGGGCGCTGAAGTCCGCTGGTCCAGCTGTAACATTTTCTCCACCCAGGATCACGCTGCTGCAGCGATCGCTGCCACCGGTGTTCCCGTCTTCGCCTGGAAAGGGATGAGTGAAGAGGAATTCGACTGGTGTATCGAGCAGACTCTGTTCTGGCCCAACGGCGAAGGTCTGAACATGATCCTCGACGACGGCGGCGACCTGACCGTGATGGTCCATGAAAGGTATCCCGAGCTGCTGAAGGAGATCAAAGGTCTGACCGAAGAGACCACGACCGGCGTGCACCGCCTGCACCAGATGTTCGAACAGGGTAAACTGGGCGTTCCCGCCATCAACGTCAATGACTCCGTCACCAAGAGCAAGTTCGACAACCTCTACGGTTGCCGGGAATCTCTGGCTGACGGCATCAAACGGGCTACCGACATCATGATCGCCGGCAAGGTCGTTGTTGTCTGTGGTTACGGTGATGTGGGTAAAGGCTGTGCCGACGCGATGAAAGGCCTCGGCGCCCGCGTGCTGATCACCGAAATCGATCCGATCTGTGCTCTGCAGGCTGCTATGGAAGGTTACGAAGTTACCACCATGGAAGATGCTGCCAGCCGTGGCGACATCTTTGTGACCTCTACCGGCTGCTGCGACGTCATCCGGGGCGAACACATGGACCAGATGAAGAACGAAGCCATCGTCTGCAACATCGGTCACTTCGACTCTGAAATTCAGGTCGCCTACCTGAAGAACCGCAGCGATATCGAGCAGATCGAAATCAAGCCACAGGTCGACAAGTTCGTCTACCCCGACGGCAAAGCGATCATCGTGCTGGCCGAAGGTCGTCTGGTCAACCTGGGTTGTGCCACCGGCCACCCTTCGTTCGTGATGTCCAACAGCTTCACCAACCAGGTAATCGGCCAGATCGAACTCTGGAACAACGAAGACCAGTACGAAATCGGCGTCTACATGCTGCCTAAGCAGCTGGACGAAGAAGTCGCCCGTCTGCACCTGGAGAAACTGGGCGTGAAACTGTCCAAACTCACAGACGCACAGGCTGAATATCTTGGTATTCCAGTAGAAGGCCCTTACAAGCCGGACTACTACCGCTACTAAGAGTAACACGGCTTTAATTGAATCAGGACCTCCGAATCGCTGCAACAGTGATTCGGAGGTCTTTTTATGCGCCGCGTCAAAGTCTGATTGTCACATCAGAAGCCAGTTTCTATAATCCGGGAACGGTCTGGCGTTGAGGGATCACTGCCGGACCGTTCCGCTTTCATTCCTGAGACAGGATGTGCTCTGCATGCTGTTTTTTCGATTACACGAACAGAGAAAGATTCTCCCATGACACAAGCCTCATCGCGCCGTGACTTTCTGAAACAGACCGCTGCCTTTTCGACAGGACTGGCCGTCTCCAGCTGGGCCGGTTCCCTGCTGGCCAACACCGCATTGAACCAGCCTCTGTATAAGATCTCCCTGGCTCAATGGTCGCTGCACCGGGCTCTGCGCGGGGGCAAACTGGACAACCTCGATTTTGCCAAAGTCACCAAAGAAGAGTTCGGCATCAATGCGGTCGAGTACGTGAACCAGTTCTTCAAAGATAAAGCTGAGGACAAGAAATACCTGGCGGAAATGAATAAGCGGGCCGCCGACGTGGGCGTCAAGAACGTGCTGATCATGATCGACGGGGAAGGGGCTCTGGGTGATCCGGATGCCAAGAAACGGACCCAGGCAATTGAGAATCATCACAAGTGGGTCACCGCTGCCAAGACACTGGGCTGTCACTCCATCCGTGTGAATGCCCGCAGCAACGGCAGCTACGAAGAACAGCAGAAGCTGGCCGCCGATGGTCTGCGTCGTCTGACTGAATTCGCCAAAAAGTACGGCATCAACGTTCTGGTGGAAAACCACGGCGGATTGTCGTCTAACGGTGCCTGGCTGGCCGGTGTGATGAAGATGGTCAACATGCCCGAATGTGGCACGCTGCCCGACTTCGGCAACTTCGTACTCGATCGTAAAACCGGCGAGCAGTACGATCGCTACAAAGGCGTCAAAGAACTGATGCCTTATGCCAAAGCCGTCAGTGCCAAAACACACGACTTTGACAAAGATGGCAACGAGATCAACACCGACTATGTGAAGATGATGCAGATCGTTCTGGACGCCGGCTATCACGGTTACGTGGGCATCGAGTATGAAGGCAAGAAACTCGATGAGTACGCGGGCATCAAAGCCAGCAAGAAGCTGCTGCTCAAAGTTCGCGAAGAGCTGACTCCCGAGGAAACTGCTGATCCCTGCTGTGGCCAGGAAGGGTACTATGTACCGCAGCGTCGTCGCATGTTCCGTCGGCGTCTGTTCCGCAGATAAGCGAAATCCGGACAGTCTGTCTACATAAAAAAACGCCCCAGTGTCCTGATGACAGCTGGGGCGTTTTCGATTTCGTGATGACTACGATGCGCGGTGTACTTTGGAGACATCGCGGTCGGAGAGAATCTCGCGTGCGACATCGGTGACAAAGTTGTCTGCGCCCAGCCATTTTTCTTTCTTCGGTGCGGGAGCACCCACATTCATACCGACGCCCGGTTTCCAGAGGGCGGGGAGGGTATGCTTGATGGCTGACATGTAAGTCGTAAATACCGGGTACTTCGTATCGGGATTGTCCTGCTGATAGTTGTCCATTTTTTCAACCAGCTTGTTGTGGGCAATCTTGGGATGCCGATGGTGCGGCCCGTGAACGAAGATGTCAAAGTTAATGTAAGTGCAGATCCGGGTGATCAGACCATTGCCAATCACGGTCCGGGTGCCGAGCAGCGGATCGTAACTCTTCATTCCCAGGTGTTCGGTGAATTTGCGGAAGGTCTGAATCACACTGGCCACCCAGTGAGGAATGACCCAGGCTACGATGAACGGACGCCAGAGCGAGAACCAGGCAATGGTTCCCAGGACGGCAGCCCAGAACACAGCCATCGCCGCGTATTCCAGACGCATGGTGCGAATGACCTTGGGGTTTTTAACCGGAGTGTTTTTGCTGAAACAGAGCCGACTGTAGACGAAAGGTGACGTGAAGAATCCGAAAGGGAACTCCAGCCAGCAGAAGATACGTCGGAATGTCAGAGACGTTGTAGGATCGGAGTACGGCCACAATTCCCAGTCACCGGGCTTATTCAGATAAGCGTGATGACGGATATGGGCTTCCCGATAAGCGGTATAAGAGACCAACAGTCCGGTGCCGATCGCGCGGCCCAGCCAGACGCTGACCCAGGTCTTACCACAGATTCCCTGGTGAGATGTTTCATGGAAACAGCTCGACCAGCAGAACATGCTGTAGGCAGCAATGATCGTCCAGCCGACCTGGAAGTACCAGGCAGGGGAGGGCCATTGGAATGCCAGCGCCATGATCGCGATGGATCCGAACAGTGAATGTGAAAAACGGGGAGTTGTCGATTTTGTTTCGAGATCTTCGATCTCTTTAGCAGTGAAAAGGGTCACTGACATCGCACGTACCTCCTGGTTGTGCTCAGACTTTCAAAACGGTTCGTTTAAATACGTATCGGAAAGTTGAGCTTGTGCCACATCAGGTGAGTTGCAACTTTTAGACCAGATAATCAGGAGCTGCAGCAGTTTTTACCCAGTCTGCTTATCTTTCCGACACATTAAGGATATGTCGCGAAAGAACGTGTTGCATAAAAGAATCACCAGACAAATGGCACAACCTGGATAACATTGATAAATTGTATCGATTAGATAATTTATATCAGTTACCCCAGGCGCTGACCAGAAAATTTTTGCAAATCGGCCCAGAAAAGTATTCTGGCGTTCACTTCTTCTTCTGTTCTGGCAGGTAGAGATAGGTCTTGGGGAAGAGTTTTTGTGTCATCAGTACAGTTTTGGACTGACCGCCATTCCAGATATCCCACTTAGGATCGGCATAGCGGGCAAAAAACTGATCGAGCTCCTGTTTCAGCTCGTCTTTTTTCTGCTTGTACTGGGCATCATCGATCAGGTTATTGTGTTCTTTTGAATCCTGGGTCAGGTGATAGAGTTCGTTGGGCGATTCATGATAGCGTTCGATAAACTTCCACTCTGGTGTCCGAACGGCCCGCACGTTTTCGAATTCGTAGAAGACCTCTTCCTTCCAGGGAATCTGTTTCCCCTTGAGCACGGGAGCAAAGTTACGTCCGGGGCGGGCGGGCTTGGCCGGGATTTTATCCTCGAGACCGAGGTAGTTAAGCAGAGTCGGATACACATCGTAATTGGCGACCATCATCTTCTGCCGGGCTCCCTCCACGATCTGACCTGGCTGAGAAAAGATCAGCGGAATCGTCAGCGTCCAGTCAAAGGCGGTTAAGGGGCGGGTGTGATCGCCCATGCCCCAGTAGCCGCTATGGCCGCCGGAAAGCCCCTGGTCGGCTGTGAAAATAACCAGCGTATTTTCACGGAGACCAAGCTCTTTGAGTGTCTGCATGATTTGCCCGACACCATCATCCACGCCTGAGACTTCCGCTGCATATTTGCGAATGATGCCCAGGTCTCCGATCCAGTCTCCGTAGTTGAAGTTCCAGGGCTGCGCTTTTTCCCGCGGGAAGGAGGGGAAGGTCAGCTGTTCGTATTCTTCCTTGAAACGGTTTTTAATCGGCTCCTTCATCGCGGAACCCAGTCCATAGGGACCGTTATACGCCAGGAACAGGAAGAAGGGTTTATCCTGATTCTGTTTGATGAACTTGATACCGTGCTGCGTCCAGAGATCGGTCAGGTAGGTCGGTTCTTTGTGAATCTTTTCGTCTTCGATCACTTCCTGATCATAGAATCCGGAACTCGCGCCGTGCGGCTTGGTGATCCAGTAGGAAAAACCTTCCTGGGGATAGAGGTTGTCGCCCAGATGCCATTTGCCCGAGAGTCCACAGACGTAGCCGGCGTCATGCAGGATCTGGGGAATGGTCTGAAATTCCTCCAGTGTATTGTAGGAATCGGGACCGGTCTGGATGCGTGGCCTGAGATAACAGTGCACGCCATGCTGACAAGGCATGAGTCCCGTAAGGAAGGTTGCCCGCGTAGGCGAACAGACCGCGTTGTTGGCGAAGGCCCGCGTAAACAGCGTGCCTTCCTGAGCCAGCTGATCAATGTGCGGCGTTTTGATGTCTTTGTTGCCGTAACAACCCAGCGTCCACTCCCCGTGGTTGTCGGTCATGATGATCACGACGTTGGGCCGCTTCTGTTGCGCGGCCTGCAGAAAACCGGCACTTACCAGCGCGACGACAACGATCAGACAACGTACGACAGAGGAATTAAAGAAGCGTGACATGAGCAGAACCTTCCGGTAAGAAAACAGAAAACGCTGGCCAGGTTGAGCACTTTCAGCATGCCGCATTCGATTCTGTTTTGCAAGTCGTCTGCCTGATGACGACCCATTTCATTGGCTCTGCCGACCTTCGCCGCATCAATAATGCGGCGGTTTCTCCTCGAGGGGGTCCCGTCCTTCGTCCTCTTCTTCGAGTGTCCCGATGCGGTTATCCAGTAACTTCATGGATCGACTCAGTTTGTCCAGCACATCATTCTGATGCAGGATCGCCGTGTTCAATTGCTCAACATCGTGCTGCAGGTGCATCAGCACCGATTCAATCTGGTTCAGGCGGGAAGAGACTTCTTCCAGGGGAGAAGCTGATTCACTCATGGGACTTTGATCTTTCGGGAAAGCGGCTTTTCAGCGGGGTCCAGCCGGTTATGATGTAGGGAGATTTTATTCGCGCACGGTCCACTTTGAAACAGGCTCAGGTCAGATTCATCATGATTCCCGCATTTCGACTTCGCTTGCTGATGTTGTCCCTTCTCTTTACGCTGTTTCAGGCCTTGCCGGCAGAGGCAGCTCAGCAGCGGTTTGAGGTCCAGTTTACGGAGGCCGTCCATCCACAGCCGTTTACGGGGCGCGTCTATCTGTTCTTCACCCGCTCCGGTCGTGAGCCCCGGCTGGGTCCTTCGTGGTTTAATCCGGAGTCCTTCGTGGCGCGGGATGTTACCAACTGGAAGCCGGGCGAGCGGCTCGAATTTTCTGCCAAGACTCCCGGTCTGCTCTCTTATCCAGACCCGTATGCGGACATGAATCTGAACGGTTATCAGGTGCAGGCTGTCGCACGTTTCAATGCAGGGGAACCGAAGATCGGCACCGGCCCGGGCAACGGCTATAGCCAGGTTCTCCGTGTGCCCTCCGTGGTCTCGACTCAGCCGCCGTTGTTAACTATTGATTCACTGGTACCCGCGAAACCGTTTCCCGAAACCCGCTGGAGTAAACAGATCCGGGTGCGTTCTGAACTGCTTTCCAGGTTTCATGGCCGCGAGACATTTCTGGAAGCCTCGGTCTTACTGCCACAAAGTTATTACAGCCAGCCGCAGCGGAAATATCCCGTCATCTATTCCATTCCCGGGTTTGGCGGCGACCATCTGCGGGGAATCCGGAATGAACCGATTGCCGAACAGAATGAGCAGGGGGTTGAGTTTCTGCGGGTGCAGTTGAACCCTCAGTGCCAGTGGGGCCATCACGTGTTTGCCGATTCCGCCACCAATGGCCCGGTGGGGAAAGCCTTCACGACTGAGTTCCTGCCGGCACTGGAAAAGTCTTTCCGGGCGATCCCCCATCCACGGGCGCGATTCCTTACCGGTCATTCCTCGGGAGGCTGGTCTTCGCTGTGGTTGCAGATTACTTATCCCAATCAGTTTGGCGGAACCTGGAGTACCGCTCCCGACCCGGTCGACTTTCGCGACTTTCAGCTGATCAATATCTACGAAACGAACAGCAACGTCTATCGTGATGCGAATGGCCGACCACGGCCATTGGGGCGTCGTGGCGGGAAACCGATCCTCTGGTTTGAACCATTCGCGAAAATGGAACAGGTGCTCGGTTACGGCGGTCAGCTAAGAAGCTTTGAAGCTGTCTTTTCCCCGCGTGGCGCTGACGGCAGGCCACTGAAACTGTATGACCGGGAGACGGGGAAGATCGATCCCCGGGTTGCCGAAACCTGGAAAGCGTATGACATTCGCCTGATTCTCGAGGAGAACTGGGAGAATCTGGGCCCGCAACTGGCGGGTAAAATCCACGTCTTCATGGGTGAGGAAGATACGTTTTACCTGACGGGAGCCACGGTGCTGCTCAAACACTCGCTGGATAAACTGAATCAGCAATTTGACGCGCAGTCGGTCGTAGAAATTCATCCTGGTAAAGATCACTCGACGCTGATGACCCGGGAACTGGTGATGCGTATCCGCCGCGAGATGGTGCAGGCGTTTCTCGCGCATCGGGCAGAGATCGAATCCGCGCTGAAAACAGAGTCCCGGTAAACCGGGCTTCGGTCAGCTGCCGATATAGCGGGCGTAGACCGTTTTAGCGACCGCGGGATCGTCGGTCCCTTTGATGATTGCGCGTCCGTCGCGGAACAGGCTGATTTCGTAGTCGGGGTTTTTCAGATTCAATCGCAGCAGATAAGGATTGAAGTCGACCTCACCGGAGTGCTTCAGTTTTTCTGCCAGATCTTCAAAGACAATCTTACCTTTATCGGCGGGAGCGACCTGTACCGCGTTACGACCACAGAGCCGCGTGGTGCGTGAGCCCTGTTCCCCTTTCAACCAGACGCGTTCTCCCTGGTGACAGGCTTTGCAGCCCGATTTTTCTCTGAGGTCCGCGACGCTCATCTGTCGATACGAGCCTTCCCAGATATCGACCACGGTGAGTACCGGTTTGATGAGATCTTCTTTCCCGGCGAGCAGCTTGATCGCATCGACGGCTTCCAGGGAGGCGATCACATTGACCGTGGGTCCCAGAATACCCGCGGTGTCGCAGGTTTCGGTGCTGCCCGGTTCGGGAGCGGTATCGATCAGACAACGCAGGCAGGCGGTTTTGCCGGGTAGAATGGTCATCGTCTGACCGGTACTGCCGATACAACCGCAGTAGATCCAGGGGATGCCCAATTCGAGCGAGACATCATTGATCAGATACCGGACTTCGAAGTTATCGGTGCCGTCCAGGATCAGGTCGACGTCTTTGGCGAGGGACAGAATATTGGTATGGTCGATGTCGGCGACAATCGGCTCGATGTTGACGGTACTGTTGATCTTCTTCAGTTTTTCAGCAGCTGCGATTGCCTTGGGCAGTTTGGCTGCGACGTCCGACTCATCAAACAGAACCTGCCGCTGCAGGTTGCTGATCTCGACGAAATCGCGGTCGACAATTTTGATCTGTCCCACGCCTGCGCGAACCAGTGTTTCCGCGAGTACGGTTCCCAGCGCTCCACATCCACAGAGTAAGACGCGGCCCTGCATCAGGTTCGTCTGACCCGCTTCGCCCAGTTCAGAAAAGAGGACCTGACGACTGTAACGTTCCAATTCCGGTTTCATGCTTGCTGACTGCCCGTATGCTGAATGAAGTATTTCCTGAGTCTTATTCTAGCATTCCCCGCCAGGGAAAACAGGGGCGGCGGCAATCCTCGGGTGGTAAAACAACGAACCCCGCTACCTTCGCAGCGGGGTTCGTCTCTGCATACTTCAATTTTTCAACACGGTGCCTAGTCGACACTGATCTCCTGCAGCAGTGACACAAACTGTGGTTTGATCAACTGCTGGTTGGTTTCAGCCCAACCCTTGGAGGCGACATTAACCGTGATCTTCGGTTTGATCCAGGTGGTTGGCCCCTTGGTTTTGACTTTGACGAACGGTGCAAACTGCTCCAGTTTGGGCAGTCTCTGCTGCCATTCTTCCAGAACGTCTGCTGGAATGTCGGTCGCGTTGAGCTTACCGGCATAGGTCAGTTTTTTATTAAACGAGGACGCCAGCAGGACTGTATCGATCCGTCCGTCAGGCAGGGTCGTGTAACCGACCAGCAGACAGTCGAACTCGGGCAGTTGTCCCGTGGTTCCCTCTTCTTCGGGAATCATTTCCTTGCCTGCTTCTTCGGTTCCACCAGCGAAGTCATTTAGAGCATCTTCGAGGTTTTCAGCCCCGTCACCCTCGTGCTGCTTAGCCTGATCAACGATGGTAGAGACGAGGTTCACGTTGGCGGTCTTACGCACTCCCCAGTCGTCAAACAGGGAATCGAATTCAAATCCACCTACAATCGCAAAGGCCCCGACGGTCAGTGTCAGTCCCCAGACCGCCATGTCGAGTTTCCAGGCTCCTTCGGGGAACCGGCTGATGGTGGGTCGCCAGATTTTGAACGGGTTCAGAACGATACTCAAGATCCCGAATTCCGCTGATTTGGAAACCGCATACAGATAGGCGATAAATTGACCGATCAGGAACATCAGCGCTCCTGCGCTCGCCTGGGTCAAAGTCCACAAGCAGAGTTCTGCCGGGTTCTGGGTGAGAAACCGCCCTGCGATACTCAGTCCGATCGAACCGATGACTCCCAGTCCCAGGACCCAGGCCCATTCGGGAATCAACTCCCAGATGGTCTGTGGCTGAGGTTTTTGCTCGGTGCCTGCCTGCAGATCCGGCTGGCCGACACATTTGCCTAACGCGGGATAATAGCCACATTTCGGACACCAGGAAGAGAGTCCCCAGGGTTCGTGCGTACCACATTCGGAGCAGGTTGGCTGTGAATGAGTCGCTTGAGACTCCTCGAGTAACTGATGCTGTTGCGGGTTCATATCTGATTTGGCCCTGTTTTCTGTTGGCGTAGATTGGCGGTAGATTGAGACAAATGGTTTCAGTCACCGTGAACTCTAGCTCACAAAAAACGACATCTATGAAACTGGATATGTATAAAAAACATCAGTTCGGCGGAATTGGGCAGTCCAGAATCCACAGGATCCAAAAAATCGCTACAGCCAGACATCAGATCAGACGTAAAAAAACCGACGCCTTCGAAAAGACGCCGGTTTGATATTTCAGACACACTGTTTGTGAAACAGGCGAATCAGCTTAGTTCACTTTCAGCAGTTCGATATCGAAGATGAGGACTTCGTTGGGTCCGATATCAGGTCCTGATCCCCGCTCGCCGTAAGCCAGATCACTGGGGATGAAGAGCTGCCATTTGTCGCCTTCTTTCATCAGCTGCAGTGCTTCGGTCCAGCCACCGATCACCCGGTTGACGGGGAATGTTGCTGGCTGTTTCCGTTTGTAGGAGCTGTCGAACTCGGTGCCGTCGATCAGGGTGCCCCGATAGTGAGTCGTCACTTCATCGGTCAATTTAGGAGTTTTCCCTGAACCGGATTTGATGACCTTATACTGCAGACCACTCTTAGTGGTTTTGACGCCTTCTTTTTTGGCGTTGTCTGCCAGGAATTTCTTGCCTTTGGCAACGTTTGCCTCGGCTTCTTTCTGCATTTTAGTCTGAGCGTCTTTCTGCAGCTGCTGCTGGAATGCGAGCAGGGTAGCCCGAATTTCGTCTTCGGTCATCTGTGGTTTCTGCTTGGTCATGGCATCCATGATGCCTTTTGCCAGAACCTGGGGATCCAGATCCAGGTTATCCCGCATGAGATTCTGACCGAGATTGTATCCAATACCGTAGCTGACTTTCTGCTTCTGATCTTTCAGCTGGGATTTTTCATTTTGAGCTTGCGCCAGAGACGCGCATCCGAAGAACGCAATACAGAGACAGGCAGTAAGATGCCATTTTGACATGAGTAAAACCTTTCGGTGAATAGTGAAAACGAAGATTTACAGGAGAGACCATACGGGTCGGCGAGATTCCGGACACACGCGAAATGCGCCCGGAATTAGCAGGGGTGTATTGCATGGTGTCCTCTCGCAGAGAGGAACTTGGACGAAATCAGATTCTCAATTATAGGAGAGACGCCCCGGAAGTGTCTACAATAAAGCATCCTCGACCTGAAAAACAGGGGTTTCTCCCGTACTTCTCCGTTCAAATCAACCCAGGAGTCTAGCTCACGACTTTCTGGAAGCGGGTCACCGCTTCGTTGATATTATCCCGGCTGTTGAAAGCACTTAACCGGAAGTAACCTTCCCCTGAGGCACCAAAGCCGCTGCCCGGTGTTCCGACGAGGTGTGCTTTCTGGAGCAGTTCATCGAAAAAGTCCCAGCTGGTTGAATCGCCGGGGGTCTTGAGCCAGACATAAGGGGCGTTGACGCCGCCATAGACTGAGATGCCCACCGCTTCCAGACCTTCACGTAACAAACGTGCATTCTCAAGATAGAAGGAAATCAGTCCCTGGATCTGCTCTTTACCAGCATCGGAGTAAGCTGCTTCCGCACCCCGCTGGATGATGTAAGAAACGCCGTTGAATTTCGTGCAATGTCGGCGGTTCCAGAGTGGATGAATATCGGCAGTTTCTCCGGTCGATGTTTTCCCTTTCAATGACTTCGGGACGACGGTGAACGCACAACGGGTTCCAGTGAAGCCGGCGTTCTTACTGAAGCTGCGGAATTCGATCGCGACATCCCGGGCGCCTTCGATTTCATAAATCGAGTGTGGAATTTCCGGATCGGTAATGAATGCTTCATAGGCCGCATCGAACAGAATGATCGAGCCGTTTTCTTTCGCGTAATCGACCCACTTCTTGAGCGTTTCGCGGGTGGCGACGGTTCCGGTCGGATTGTTGGGATAGCAGAGGTAGATCAGATCGACGGGAGATTCGGGCAGTTCCGCCACGAAGTCGTTTTCCGCCGTCACGGGCAGATAGGTCAGACCTGCATAGCGTCCGCTCTCATCAGCGGCTCCGGTGCGACCGGTCATCACGTTGGTGTCGACATAGACAGGATACACGGGGTCCGTCACCGCGACCTTATTGTCGGCACCGAAGATGTCGAGGATGTTCCCCGTGTCACACTTGGAACCGTCGGAGACGAAAATTTCATCTGCAGCGACATCGATGCCTCGAGAGTGAAAATCATTTTTGGCAATCGCTTCCCGCAGGAAGCCGTAACCCTGCTCGGGACCGTAGCCGTGGAATGTTGTGGGGTCACCCATTTCGTCGATGGCTTTGTGCATGGCTTCACGAATGGCGGCGGGCAGGGGTTCGGTCACATCGCCGATGCCCAGCTTGATCACGGCTGCATCCGGGTTTTCTTCGCAGAATTTATTGACGCGACGTCCGATTTCCGGAAAGAGATAACCCGCCTTGAGCTTCAGGTAGTGATCGTTAATCAAAGCCATGTTTACGCCTCAAATGTTCAAATGGTCCAAGTGAATCTGGTGTTAAGCTTGATGCAAGCTGGTTTTAAATTAAGGAAACGCCGTTGTATTTTGAATTTGCCCGAATTGCAACCGAGGCACTCTGGATAGACCCTGTTTCTTGCAAAAGGTTCCCTCAGTCCGCCTGTGCGACCGGGCGGGGCAGGGTATTCAGCCAGAAACGATCGCTCAGGGCGTCGATCTCTTTTAAGCCTGTGTATTCACTGACTTTACGTTTGCCCGTCCAGCGGTCTGCTGCGCCTTCGAACAGAATCCGAATGCGTGGCGTTACCTCCGCTGCGGGTGACTGCGATTCCAGCATGCGTCCCACTCCAATCGCGACCCCCAACTGAAAGCGGGCCTGCGGATAGAGAGGCGCACCGAGTTCTGCCAGCGACCAGCGTTCTACCCGAACCCGGCACCAGGTGCTCAAAGGCTGGGGCGGGTCGACAAACGGTTGGAGGGAAGCCGGGAGTTCCGCACGGGCCTCTTCATCAATCATCAGAACCACACGGTCGTGACGACTGGCGTACAGTCCCCAGGCGGGCCAGTGATCAAAGTAGCCGGTCGGTTCAAACAGAGGCGCCAGGATGGCGAGCCAGACCAGCAGCAGGGGAACACGTTCGATGCCTGGCACGCGCGCGGGGGCCAGCCTCTCTGCCTCGAGTTGTGCATCGTCTTTGACGGCGCGGGGACGGTCCAGGGTCGGGTTCCGCATAAACAGCAGCAGATCCTGGATGATGAAATAAACGTTCCAGATCAACACACCCTGGTAATGATTCAAGCCCCAGGGACCGATTGCCAGCATCAGACAGACGTGCATCCCGATGGCTGCGACGAGCGCCGGCTTTCGGGTACGACGGAAAAACAGACCGGCGGCGACCAGCAGTTCTCCCATCGGAAACGTCGCGGCAATCCAGCCCAGCGTTTTCGGAGACCAGAAGGCCGTCGAGATTCCGATAGACGAAAAGAGCCCTTCAGCGAGCTGACGACCCAGCGTCTGTACAAAACTGGCGTCGCATTTGGAGAGTGCCGAATAGACGTAGATGCTGATCACGAACAATCGCAGCAACCGAATCGCCCGAGCCGGAGTGAGCGACGTCAGCAGTAACAGGCCCAGTGCAAACTGGTAGGTCCAGGGTTGCAGGCGATGCTGATCGAAGACCACTGAAACCACATACGCGACGAGAAATAACAGGCCACAAATCCGTTGCCAGTTCACGCCGGGCTCTGGAGCCGGCTTGCGCAGACAGAGGGGCACTACAGAAAACAGCAGCAGACACCCCGCGGTGGTCAGCATGATCGTCAGCGTCAACCAGTCGATGCCTGCGGGGAGCGCGGAAACCCACTCGAACAGTGGAATCTGGGGAAACCGCGTCTGTGGTGTCCAGAGCTGCCAGGTCGTCCCCAGCAGCAGTAGTGCGAAGAATGCCAGATTGGTTTTGAGTAATCGAAGCTGGAGCGTCTCACGAGACATGGATGAATTCACCGTTTTTTGACTCATTATAGCGACTGTCGGTGAATATACCGCGCCGGGAACAGGGCAATCAGAGAGAATGAACGGCTATTCCATCGAGCAGAGCACCGTACCTTCCACAGCCTGTTCTGCCACGACGACTTCCACTTTGGTTCCCGGCTCATAAGCTTCTTTACGAACAATCGCCAGAGCCACGACGGGATACTTGCCGTAAGATTTCGCGGCAGAAGTAATCTTGCCAACTTCTTTCTGATTGTCTTTCACTGTCGCCATAACCGGAGTTCCGGGAGCGGGTAACTCGTCGCCCTCAAGGGCAATGATTCTCAGTTCCTGGTTGACGTGCCCCAGTGCGTCGATGCGGGCAATCGGTTCCTGTCCCAGGTAGCAGCCTTTCTTGAAGGAGATGGCCTGGCTGCTACGCCCCGCTTCCTGTGCCAGGTTTTCATCGGTCAGATCGATACCGGAGAGAGGAAAGCAACTTTCAATTCGCAGCGCCTCGAATGCTTCCTGACCGGCGGGCTTTGCCCCGGCTTCAATCAGCTGCTGCCAGAACGCGACGATTTTTTCGTGGAGCAGACAACAGAGATATCCGGGCTGACCGAACCAGTCGACGCGGCGGACGGTGAGCTCGGCTTCACTGTCGGTCACCCGCTGCTGCTGATTCACTGCGAGTGCTGCGATGTCGAGTTTACTCAGGATGTGACCTGCCTCTGGACCGGTGAGATAGAGGCAGCCGAATTCCGGTGAACGGACGATTTGTTCGACGTCTTCCATAATAATGTAACGGTCCAGGTGCTCGGTGAGAGCCGCACTTTGACCGGGCGCGAGATCCAGCCAGAGTGAATCCCCCTGGTTAAACACCGTGATGTACCCCAGGATGCGACTCTGTACGTTGGTAACAAAGGCTTCACAACCCTGGTCTACGGGGAGGCTCTTGATATCATTGGTACAGAAATTGTGCAGAAACTTCTGACGGTCGGACCCCTTGAGTTCGACCTGCTCGCGATCACTTAAATCAAAGAGCACCGCCGAGTCATGTCCTGCCTGGTACTCCTGTTGGGGATCTCCGTAGTGTGCCGGGTAAGGATACGCGTGGTCCTTATCGGGAAAATGAGCACCTGCTGCTTCCTGAACGAGCTGAAAATGATTTAAGGGCATCTGATTATCCCATCGTGATGGAGAGTGACGCGCTGTTCTCCCTGTTGATCTCTGTCGTTTGGAAGACGGCGCTGCTTGACACTCGGATTGTCTATGTTGAACGTCGTTGATTGGTTGAGGCGGGTTCTCTAATTAAATGCCCGCCTGTTTCCATTTTAATTCTCAGACGCTGTTTTCCAAGGTGTGCAGCCCGTTTTTAAACGGAACGATGGCGAATCAACGCAGCTCGGCTAATGTGCGCGGATCTTGACCGATGCGGAAAAAAGGTGAAATCAGAAATGTGCAGACGGCTTCAATCGATCTTTTCAATTTTGAGATCGTCGACCTTCAGTATTCCCGTGCCTCCGTTCAAACCTAATTGAATCACGGCTTCGCGGGCCTGGGGTGGCACGTTGATGGTCTTTTTCACCTGGTGCCAGTCGCGGCTGCCAATCCAGGGTCCGAGGTAGGCCTGCCCGATATTGCGACGGATCTTATCATAAAAGTGAATGATCAGTCCGGGCTTCTGATAAGCCTTGGTTCCCTGTGCCGTATTCAGATAGCCGACCTGCATGCTGATTTCGAGACTCTTGATTTTGGAGCCGTCGATCGCCATCCCCTGCAGAATCTGTGAGAGCTGATCGCGGACGTCATTTTCAAACTGCAGATAGGATTTGCCTTCGGGTGCCTCATCCGTCATGCGTGAGACGCGGCGCTGATAGTGCCAGTTATCGACTTTCTGATCCTGGTTGGCATCAACTTCAAACGTGCCGTTAACGATTTCCGGATGCAGGGGATCTGGCTTGACTTCCCGATTGTCTTCCGAGCGTCCCGTCATGGGGACGAACAGGGTGGGAATCAGGCGTTTGTGTTTGAGCTGTCCCTTTTCTTTCTGGAACAGATGAAACACCTGCTGATACCGTTCACCGAGGGGAATCAGCAGTGTGCCCCCCTCTTTAAGCTGATCGATCAGCGGCTGGGGAACTTTTTCCGGCGAGCAGGTCACGATGATCTTGTCGAAGGGTGCCTCTTCCGGCCAGCCGAGATAACCATCGCCAATCCGGGTGTGTACGTTGTCGTAACCGAGCTGTTTCAGTCGGACCGCGGCCTTCTTACCGAGGCCCTCGACGATTTCAATCGTGTAGACATCCTTGACCAGTCCGGAGAGGACGGCTGCCTGAAATCCGCTGCCGGTACCGATTTCGAGCACCTTGTCGGTCGGCTGAGGATCGATGGTTTCGGTCATGTAGGCGACGATATAAGGGGGGGAAATCGTCTGTTTGTAGCCGATGGGAAGTGCCAGATCCTGGTAGGCCAGATGTTTGAGGTTCGAACTGACAAACTCGTGGCGGGGTACCTGCCGCATGGAAGAGAGCACGCGCTGGTTTTTGATGCCTTCGCCCTCAATGTAACGCGTGACCATCTCGTTACGCTGGTTGCGGAAATATTCGTTGTTTTGCGAAAACGCGGGCTGGCAGAGCCCCAGCAGAGCGGTCAGGAAAAGCAGACTGAGCACATTTTTATTCAATCGCTGCATGAAATCTTCCTCTGGTCAGCGGAGAGGTTTAAATGGTGTTTATTTGTATGATAGTGATGAAATTATAGCAGTTTGGGGTATTTCACGTTAATGGCGATTTTTGATTTCAAAGCGGTATTGGACAGATTGGTTTATGATTTTCTGATTTCTATCCACACAATCAACAGAATCCGCTATCATCCGGCAGTGTGATAAACTTTTCAGGATTCTTAAGTGAATGGACTCCCGGAACATGCGACCGTTTTTCGTTGTACTGAGTATTGGATGTCTGTGGTGCCTGCCTGGATTGCAGGGCTGTAGTAGTGGTGATGCTTCCTCGAAAGCAGAGACAGCGAAAGCGGCTGTCAGCGAGGAATCGGAAAGCACCGCTGAAACTGCGCCAGAATCGGCTGCAGCAGAGTCGAAGACCGTCAGTGTCAGTGAACCCGTCGATCCTCAGGCTGAAGTCAAAGAGGCTTTCGAAAAGCTGCTCGCGATCCGTACCGAACCCGATCCCGATGAATGGCAGGCCGCCGACAAAAAACTGGTCGCCTTCGGTAAGACGGCCGTTCCCACACTAAAGGAAGGGCTTACCCACACCGATCCGGGTGCACGCGAACTGGCCAGTATGTATCTGGCGAGCCTGGGACCCGACGCGGAAGCAGCGGCCCCCGCTCTGGTGGAAGTTCTGTCGGATGAATCCCCTTTCACGCAGGTCAATGCCGCCTCAACCCTGACGCATTTTCCTAAACACCGCGACAAGGCAATTCCGGTGCTGATCGAGCTGACCCGGCACAGTGATCCCAATACGCGACTGACGGCCGTCTATTCGCTGGGAAATCTGGAAGAACATTCCACCGCGCAGGTAGAGGCCATCCAGGCGGCTTTGAATGATGAGAACAGCGACGTCCAACTGGCGGCCATTAAAGTTCTGGGCCAGATGGGGCAGCCGGCCAAAGCCTCGCTGACCGAACTTCAATCGCTGATCGATAATCAGAATACCAGCGACGATCTCCGTGAAGCAGCAGTGGCTTCTAAAGATCAGATCGAACAGGCACAGAAATAAGCGCGACGGCAGCCAGTCTTTCTGCTGACTATTAAGCTTTCGACAACGCTCCCGGTCTGTCTCGCGCGCCGGTTGTAGCGGTTCCCGCAGTTGTAGCATCTCGCAAAGCGGGGATCTCTCCGGAAACTGCCCCGACGCTGACGATTTTCAGAGATCTTTCTTAATTCTGTTTGACTCCCGGGAAAGCTGACCTACTTTTACTGGCAGAGAGGGCAACAATCCTCTCGCCAACATGCGAACATCATTTTCCTCCGCTTCTTCACCGAAGCGAGGATCTACAGCGCGGCAAGGAAAGCTGGGAGCTTTGAGGGGACCTTGCCGCGCTTTTTATCTTAAACCATCTGTCTGGATGGTGCTGGATATCCAGGTCGCTTTTGCTGCTCTGTGAAACAACGAACGGCAAATTCGATCGGCACCCTCAGGCGGACTGTTATGGAAAAAGGTCATGGCAACCAGAAACAGGTTGCAGCGATCTCGCCGCACCGGAATCACACTTGTGGAATCGTTAGTCTCTGTGACCATCACAGTGATTGCCGGTACTGCTCTGTTCTCAGCCATCGGTGCTTCTCTGGGAGCCAGTTATTCGGCTCTGAACTCCAACATCGGCGCAGGCCTGGCAGATCAACTGCTGGAAGAGATGTCAGCCGTTCGATTCCCGACCTCCAGTGATTCCCGTCCCACCGCGACCGGAAACCGCAGTCAATTCAATGATCTGGATGACTATCACAAATGGTCATCCACGCCCCCTGAGAATAAGACCGGTTATGCATTGGGCAACGAGCCTCTGACCGTACTGAGCACCTACCCGATTGCCCGTCCCACACTGCTCCAGCCAGATCACGACTTTCTGCAGCGACTCACGCGAGAAGTCACCGTGGAAAAAATTCGCCTGAACAGCAGCTCGGAATGGGAAGTAACAACGAGTGACACCGATTATCGGCGCGTAACCGTCACCATCAAACTGGCGATGCAGGCCGGTGCTCCTCGACAGACCATTAAGGAAACCACACGTATTTTCAGCTATGTACCACTATCACCCTGATCAACGCGAGATGAAAACACACCGTGCGAGTGACTGCCATTCGGACTGCGTTCGCTGCTGCGCAGGCACAGCTCTTCGCGCGAGGGGCTTTACTCTGGTGGAACTGCTGATGGCCATGTCGATCTCGGCAATTCTGGTCATGGCACTTGCGGGAATCGTCACCGCCACTCAATCCGCCTGGAGACACACGCAGGGAATAGAAGATTCGCAGGCCGAAATCAACGCGTCCTTCGATCGGATGCGGATGATGATCTCGCAGGCTGGTATTTACCAGGTAAATGGACAGGCTCCCGAAGTGGGGCTGGCAGTCGTGACCCGCGCCTGGAATTACATTGATGTCCCGGACATTCTGGTGGTGTGGTCCGGTGGACGGAACGGGGGGATCAGCCAGAATGGAACCTTAAACCGGCTGCCCCGGATGAACGAAATTTTGATTTACACTTCGGATCCCGCAGACGCGCATCAGTTTGTCGAAATCGCGTTGCCCGATTCTTCGGCGGAGATCGACTTTAACAGTTCTGCTTTCGACAACACGATTCGCACAGCGATCCAATCCAGCCAGGCAGAAAAGGCGTTACTGAGCAAGCGGCTGAAGAACAGTCAGTACCTGCTCTCGGGAAGCCCGTGGGGACCAACGGCGTCGAATCTGATCTTCACGATTACCCGTACTCCCGATGATGCGAGTCTGCAGGCCACGACTCCCGGCACGAGTGACTGGATGAATCTTCCCTGGCCGCAGGGCACCGTGAGTGCAACCAGCGGACTGCGTCAGGTGACCGTGAATTATGAAATCCAGTTTGAGACCGCAGAACAGAACACGTTAACCGACATCAACTCGGAAACCGCATTACCGTTTTTTGGATCCAGTTCGAGGTTGTATGCGTACACACCATAAACTCCTGAAGGCCTGCCTGCGACAACATGGCTCGGTGCATCAGCACTGCCATGACCGCTCAAAGTGCGCGCCGCGATCTGGAGTTTCGCTGATCCTGGTGATGTTCGCCTTGAGCATGTCGCTGGTCTTAACATACTCATTCATTCAGACACAAAGCGTACAGACTCAAATCTCCGCTAATGGATCACGTCGCGACCTGGCACGGAATGCAGCACGGGCCGGCATTTCAGATGCTCTTAACCGACTGAATTCACTTGACTGGCAAGGCGTCAGTGATCAATACGAGCGACCATTTCAAGCGGACGCGGATGGCGATTGCCGTTATGCTGTTTCTTTCGCCGCCGTTGGTAATTCGCTGAGTTCGGTACTCGAACTCAACGTCTCTTCGCGGGGAACCTGGACGTCAGCCGCCGATTCCAACATGAAATCAGAACACGAGATCACTGCCCGGGTTCGGCTGGTACCGCGAATTCAGGGACGGACGATTCTGCCGGGCGACTCTGCGGTGGCTTCTGACCAGATCAACAATGACGGCGACTTCGATCGTGTCACAGACTATGTGCTGTTCGCAGAGCAGGGTTACACATCACTCAACTTCGATCCGGCTACTCGCTTCGACGGGAACATCTGGATCTACGACCAATACAACATGTTCAACGATCCGGCCTGGAGTTCTTCGGTTCGAGATACTTATCTGGAAGATGTGGGGAACCGGTTTGTTGCGTTTCCCGAGGGTGCGACCAGCCTGTCGGATGCCCGGATCTCCGCGCCCCACCCGATTGCGGGGAACGTCACTTTTTATAACTACCCGAATTACGCGGTCCGCGATGATCTGTCTGACCTGAAAGTGAGCTGGTCCACGACAGGTGAGCGATTGACCATTCCCAGCACCGACTATGCCGCTTTCTCCTCTTATCGACTGTATGAAGGGGGTCCTCTATATCAGGCTGAACGGTTGGGTTCGACTCTGTATAACCGGACTTTGAAACCGACGGCCGACAACCCCCTGGGCATCTATTATCGCTCGGGAAATCTAAGCGTGTATGACAGCGTGACCATTCAGGGAACGCTGGTCTGTACGGGGAAAATCTATTTTTATGGCAAACAGATCCACCTGACCGCCTTCAACTGGAAAGACGATAGTGGAGACGCCATCGTGACGGATTCTCAACTCTGGCCCCAGTTACCCAGCATGGTCGCCAGCAACATTGAGTTCGAACGTGAGACGCAGACCACCGTCGAAGGTGCCATCGTCTGTCAGGGGAATGTGAAAGGGGGCGGCTGCTCGCTCAGCTATCCTTCCGCACTCAATATCAGTCTGAGTGGTACGGCGACAGCGGTTCCCCAAGGCCAACCTTACAGCACGATTCAGTTACAGGAATACAAAATTCTCAGCAGCCTGACATCGAATGGCGACTATGCGATCTGGCTGGAAACGACGGGTACGGGGAACACGGGCACAACGGGCAGCTGGTATCCCATCGTTGCTTTTGACCACGGTCAGCAGCAGTTGACGGTTCGGGGAGAAATCGAACAGTCCACCCCCACCTCTTATCGCATTGAACGACACAAACGCAACCTGATTCAAATTCGTGGTCCGGTCTGTGCAGAAACTTTTGATTTCAACCGGATCAACGAATGGGTGCTGTACAGCTCTCTCTGGAACGACCGGAAAAGCAACTGGAATTATACGAATTATCTGAGAAGTATTCTGGGAATGAGCGACATCGGCTTCAGTGAATGGCTGGAGTACCCGGGCAACTTTGCCGGCTGGGACAGTTACTACCAGACCTACGGAATCAGCCTTGAACCAACGCTGCAGATCCAAAACCTCGTCGAACGGGAATACCGCTGGGAGCCTCCGCTGTTTCAACCCTACGACGGTGGCGACGCCAACCCGGAACTCGCCGGATATCGCTGGTCATTGATTGAGTGGAACGAAACAAACTAAACGACAGAACCATGATTAACAGCCGACACCAACCAACCTGGGAACACAGCAGAGGGGCCTGCAGCATGCAGTGCACCCGACCGCGGGACCTGCGCACGGTGCAGAATCAATGTGGACGTTCGGGGTTCACGCTGGTTGAAGTGTTGATTGTGGTCGTACTGATTTCGATCCTGGCTTCGGTCTCGCTGCTTTCCATTGACTCGAGTACATCACACTCCCTGGAGACCACCGCGCGGATGCTGGTGGCTGACCTGCGGCTGGCCCGAAATCATGCGATTCAGTTCAACACCGAATACACGGTGGAATTCGATCTCAATACGCAGACATACGAAATCGTACACAGCGGGGCAGGTACCGCACCTGTGCCTGAGAACAGCCTGGCGGGGTCATCCGCAGACAAAACGAAATACATCCAATCCGTACAGAAAGATACTTTGAACCTGCCCGATCGGGTCGTCATCAGCCAGATCTATCTGAAGACTTCTGACACCGACGTGCGGGACCTGGCCTTCGGACCTATGGGAGGCACCGGGCCGGGACGCAGCGAAGATACCATGATTGTCATCTCCACGACTCGCAACGGGACCACCTTTTCCATCCCGATTACGGTCTCCTGGATTACAGGCCAGGCGTGGGCAGACGAAATACAGACCAACTGAAACTAGAGAAATACCTGATAATAGACAGAATCAATCAACATGATTTCCTTACCTCGTTCACAATATACGCCCATCGGTTTGCAGCTGGGCCCCAGTTCGGCCACGCTGGTGCAGTTGACCGGCCCGAAACAGAATCGGGTCGTGCATGCCATCGCCCAGGAGCAGTTCGATCTGGATGACCGACTCACTGCCGATGAACGCGACACAAAGATCGCCGCTGAACTACGGCGGATTCTGGTTGACCACCATTTCAAAGGCCGCCGTGTGATCAGCTGTCTGGGTTCCCAGGAACTGTTCATTCAAAACGTGAGACTGCCTCAACTGCCGACCGAAGAAATCGCGAAAGTGGTCGCCTGGGAGGCGGAAGAACGTCTGCCTTACCCGGTTGCGGAAGCGGAAATCCGTCATCTGCCTGCAGGACAGGTACGACAGGAATCAAACACCAAGCAGGAAGTGATCCTGCTGGCCTGTCACAACGGAATACTGGAGCGGCATTTGAATCTGCTGGAACAGGCGGGACTGACTGCAGAGGCGATTGATGTTGAGCCATCGGCCACGCTGCGTTGTTTTCATGATGAAAAACGCGAGCTGCAACTGAACTCGGTGAGCTGTTATCTGAATTTTGGTGACGCCGCCACCACCGTGATTTTTGCCGATCAGCAGAACGTACTGTTTCTGAAATACATTATGCAGGGGAGTAATCACCTGGACCGGGCCGTGGCTGACAATCTGGATCTGCCGCTGACCGAGGCAATTCGCCTGCGAAAGATCGTGACTAATTCTCCGACGCTGGATGCCAGTGATGAGCTGCACCGATCGGTGATTGATTCGATCCGCTCACTGCTGGAATCGATCAGCACAGAAGTGGAGAACTGCCTGCGATATTACAAAGTGACTTTCCGCGGAAAGAAACTGGACCAACTGGTGGTGACGGGTAACGAATCGAGTCCGTGGCTGATCGACTTTCTTTCCGAGCGACTGAATACGGACTGCCGGATGGGCAACCCGTTCGAGCGTCTGAAGAGCTGGCCGACATCCACTTCGATTCTGGAACGACCTGGCAGATGGAGTACCGCCATGGGCCTGGCCATGAAAGAAAGTTCCGACAAATAACACATGTCTCAGAGATACCTCTGAGACAAACCATATTCCAACAAGATAGCTACCAGCGAATCCGAGAGCCGGATTTGTCAGCAACCCGTTAAGGGCGAGATCATGATACCTGAAATTGATTTTTTACCTGCCAGTTATCGCGAAGTGCGACGACGACACCGGAACCGGATCTGGCGTCGTTCGATTGTCGTCATCTTCCTCACACTGGTCACCTTGAGCACCGTGCGACAGCGGGAGATCCAGCACGAACTGCAGTCGAAAAAGGAAACGCTGGAAAAGCACATCCAGCAGATGCATGAGCAATTGCAGGACCCTGCACGGCTGACACAGCAGATTGAGCTTGCCGACGTGCGGGCCGATCTGCTGGCCGGGTTGCTGCTGGATGAATCACCGGCGCAACTCCTGGCGATCACCAGCCACTCTCTGCCCGAATATGTCTCGTTAAACGAGTTTCAATTCCTGTTTGAAAAAGTGGCGGGTAAAGAAAAGCCGACGAATGTCAAACAGAAAAAAGCACCAGAGAACGTGGTTCCTGAAAAGCTGGATCTCGAGAAGCTGAAACAGCACCGGACGGACGAACAACTGGTGCTGCTGGTGCAGGGGATTGCCCCCGATCATCTTTCGATCTCCGATTATATGTCAAACCTGGATCGACTGGGCGTGTTTAAAGCCATTGATCTGATTCAATCCAATGAGACGATGTTCGAAGGAGAACCGATGCGGCAGTTCCGGCTTCGTATCGTGGTGAAAGCACCAGGTATGTTTGCTCCCCCCCTTGATCACCGGTTGACCGCCGGCCTGGATCAGTCTTTGACAGGAGGTTTTGGCCATGAATGAAAAATTACGACGCGACAGCCTGATCACCATCATCAGCCTGGCGGTAGTGGTCGCCTTGTTTACCTTTGTGATTTACCTGCCGGGGCTCAAGAGCAAGCAGCAGCTTAACAAGCAGATCGCCTCCATCCAGGAAGAGATCCGCGCGATTCCCACCAAGGTTGAACAGCTGGAACTACTGCAGAAGGAATTGCAGCAGCGCGAGGCATTCATCAATCGCATGAAAAAACATATCCCCACGGATAAAGATACGCACCGGGTTCTGCAGCGGGTGGCACAGCTGGCAAATAGTTCCTCGCTGACGGTTTCTTCTCTAAACCCTGGTGAGCCTGTGCCTTATGCAACTTATCTGAGGCAGCCTTTCACCGTCAATATAAGTGGACCTTACAAGGGGCTGATCCAGTTTCTGAATGGACTGGATACCGATAGTCGGCTGTTTACCGTCTCAAATCTCATGCTCACTAGTCAAAATAGCGAAAACAAGAAGTTTGTCAAAGGGACCATCGAACTGTCAGTTTACGTATTACGCGATACAGAGAGTGATTTTTCCGATTTTAAGGAAAATAGGGTCAGCCAGTCCTTTCTTACGACCGATAAAAGATAAAGAGACACTCCCCTTCAAGCTATCCCTGAGGTGAACTTCGAAAACAGGCGTTCTCGCTTATGAACCGAAATTAGATCCGTTTCCCTTCTTGCAGTCATCTATTCCAGATGTGGTGAACTACACGTGAAATCGTTCAGCCAACAATTAGTACACGATTTGAAGGTCAGCTGGCAGAAAACCCTGATGTTAGGGCTGTTACTGCTGGTCGGTCTGTACTTCTGGATTCCACCTCTCTATCGCGCCATGCGGGGCACATCAGCCCCAGAATTAACGCCTGCGAAAGTGAGTCCGGCACCGATTCCACAACGTCCTCCGGTCGAGACAGAGATGAGTTTCACCCAGCTCGATCCCAAAGAAACCACACTTCACTCCTGGGAACAGTTCGATTCGCTGATGCACACTGATCCGCTGGTACAGTCGGTGCAGATGGGAGCGATTCAACGCAATCCTTTTGAAGTGAATCGGGACCAGTTCTCGCCCCCCATTCTGTTTGCCGAAGAGCCGCCCGAAACAGAACCCAAGCAGGTTCAGGTGGAGAAACAGGAACCGGAAATCAAGGCACTGCCCGACGAGATCGTATTGACAACTACGATCATCGGTAAATTTCGCAAGGCGGCGATGATCAACAAAAAACTGTATTACGAAGGTAAACCATTCCAGTATGACAATGTGACCTATGTTCTGGAACGGGTCGCAGACCGGAGTGTGATTTTGCGGCAGGGTGATCAGACATTTGAATTAAAAATTCAAAACGATCCTTCCGCATTTATTAAATTTGAATAATCAGACGGTTCGCATCACAGGCTGATTCTCAACTGATTCGAACGATCACGGATGATGGTCGAAACATGAAACGACAATATTTTATTCCGGCTTTCTGGGCAATGCTGACAGGTCTTTCGCTGCTGTTAATCGCAGCCATGACCGACGTCAAAACACCAGAGTCCCTGTTTATCTCACCTCACCATGCGCGGACTGCGCGCAGTGCGGCACCGCAGCAACAGGCTCCCACGAATAGAGAGCCTCTGCTTGAGGTTTCAGATAATACAGCTGCTTCTACGCCGGCCCCTCAGCCTGCGCCTGCGCAGCAAGTCGTTGTGACAGCACAACCTGAGCGGCAGCCTGAAATTAAAACCGTGGCCCGTACCGTGCAGGCGACACCAGTGCCACAGTATGTCACACCCGAAGTCAAGACAGCAGCGAACGCATCTCGGACCGTACAGACGCGGACGCTTGTCGATCCCACACTGGAACAGCCGAGCGAAACTCCATCCACACCGAAGCGTTCCCGCGCGATCCAGTTTCACCTGGCTGAGGAAGTACAAGCTGAGCGCGTGGATCCCACTGAGAAGAAAATGGAAATGCGGCTTGCCAGCCTGACCCGTCAGGTCGATCGGCTGACCAATCTGCAGTTGGAAGTGCAGCAGCAGTCCAAAATGGAACTGGCTCAGAATACGGATCGTCTGGAACAGGCGACCAAGCTCCTGCAACAGATGCAGCAGATGAATCAATTGCGTGATCTCGAACGTAAACTGGACGGGATGCAGGACAAAGCCGACGCAGCTGCACAGCCGAAAACGCCTGCACCACAGGCCACAGCACCGCAGGCTCCCGCTGCCAGCGAGACCAGCGCCCCTGCCGATTCCAAAGCGAAAAAAGAGCCGGTTCTGAAAGTCAGCCCTGATAAGGGAGCCGGGGAAACTTTCTCCCTGCAGATCCAGGATGCGGAAATCATGCAGGTTCTGGACATGCTGGGGGAACTCTCGGGCATGAATATCCTGGCCGGGCAGAGCGTTTCGGGGACAATCACAGCGAACCTCAAGAATGTCACGCCGTTGCAGGCCCTGGATGCCATCCTGCGTTCGCGCGAGTTGACTTCAGAAAAAGAAGGGGAATTCATCTACGTGATGACCCAGGCTGAGCTGGAACAGAAGAAGAAGTCGAGCCGGAAAGTCGTCACCAAGCTCTATACTCCGTTTTACATCAGTGCCAAAGAATTACAGCAGCTGATCACGCCGATCCTGACGGAAAACGTGGGGATTGTCTCGCTGACCACACCCAGTGAAGTCGGAATTTCTCCCGATGAAACAAGTGCCGGCGGTGACTCGTTTGCTCAGAATGATTCCATTCTGGTTCGCGATTACCCTGAAATCCTGGAAGAGGTAGATCGTCTGCTGGAGAAAATGGACGTGCCTCCGCTACAGGTGGTGATTGAAGCGATGATTCTGAACGTCACTCTGAATGATGACATGCGGTTTGGTGTGAACTTCGCCATGCTCAGTGGGAATAACAAGAGCCTGCTCGTCGATGGTAACGGTCAGACATTGAACGCTGCCAGCGGTTTTCCGGGGTCGGGCAGTTCGTCGATCGTCCCGCCAACCGGCCAGTTTGTGGCTGACCTGGCAGGACTCAAATACGGGTTCCTGCACGGCGACATCAGCGGTTTTATCGAAGCACTGGAAGACATCACGGAAACCAACCTGATCGCCTCTCCCCAGCTGCGAGCATTGAACAAACAGAAAGCGGAACTGATCATTGGTGATCGCATCAGTTACTCCACGGTCACCCAGAACGGCAATACCTCGATTCAGAACGTGAACTTTCTGGATTCCGGTATCGTGCTTAACCTGCGGCCCTTTATTACTCCCGATGGCCAGATTCGAATGGAAATTCATCCGGAACGCAGTTCGGCGACCATTAACTCCTCGACGAATTTGCCCGACCTGAAGACCACCGAAGTCACTACGAACGTCATGGTCCGCGACGGGAATACGGTTGTCATCGGGGGACTGATTGAAGAACGCGTCTCCGATACCAAAAACCAGGTTCCATTCTTAGGTGCGATTCCCGTGATCGGCAATGCGTTTCGCCAGCAGCGGGAAATTACGACCCGTTCCGAGCTGATCGTGCTGATCACACCGCGGATCGTACATCCTGAAGAGGCCAATGCTGAAGGTCAGGCCGAGCGATACGAGGGTGTAGAACGGATTGATAACTTCAAGAAAAGCTTCCTGCCGATCAACCAGGTACGAATTGTCCAGATGCATATCAAGCTGGCCAAGAAATACCTGCGGATTGGAAACCTGCCTAAAGCCAAAGAGCACATCAAGGTTGCCGTCCGCCTGGATAAGAACAACACCGAAGCAATTCAGTTGAAGAAGTACATCGAAGATGCACTGATCAACCGTAATCGCCAGATGATCGGATTGCCTCCACTGTCTGGTCCCCAGATGCCGGCTCCAGTCGTGGAGGAGGTGCCCTGAGCATGCTGCGGAATCTCAGTTGCATCGCCTGTGCGTTGGTCTGGCTGATCTGTTGCGGCTGTCAGGCGGTGCCGATTTCCACACTGACGCAGATGTCAGGTGAGGCGCTGCAAGGGGAAACCACACCACAGACCTCAGAAACTGCCTCACGGACCGAACGAACATCTCCTTTCAATGAACGGGCGAATCAACTCGTAGATCAGGCATTACAGCATTACTCCCAGGGAGAACTGCAGCAGGCCCGGTCGCTGCTCGCCTCGGCGCGGGAAATAGATCCCGGGCATATCGGGACGTTTGAAATCGAGGCTCAGCTCTCCTACGACATGGGCGATCGGAAACAGTTTCTGCAGTCGCTCCGGGCAATACGTGCTGCGAGCCCTCAAGACGCCGCCAAACAGAGTGCCATCGGAACCCTGTTTTTTCAGGCCGGCCAGACACAGGAAGGGATCGCCTGCCTGAAGCGTGCTATCGCGTTGAAACCGCATGAAGAAAACTACTCGTTGAAACTGGCGGCTTTTCTGGAGCAGACCAGCCGCACTGATGAGGCTCATGAAGTTCTGTTACGGGCCCTGCATAAGACGCCGGGCAGCAAACGACTGCCCATTGCCCTGGGTCGCGTCTGTGAGGTCAATCAGCAGTGGTCCGAAGCCAGCATATATTATGCGATGGTGATCAATCATCTTCCCGAAAACCATGTCTGGCGAAAGCACCGTGCTCGCTGTCTGTATCACGCCGGCAAGTACCAGGAAGCTTTTGAACAGTTCTCCATCTGCCAGGAAGCAGACCGGGAACTGCTGTCACTTTCAGAAAAAATCGCGTTTGGCGACACGGCGCTGCGGCTGGGAGATCTGGAAAAGGCGCAACAACTGTTCGATGAAATTTCTGCTGCCCACCAGCACCAGTTACTCCACGTAGAGGTATTACGCGGGTTATGCGCAATCAACCGGGGTCAGACAACTGACGCGAAAGCCATCATCGCTACAGCCCGTAAAAAATGGCCCGCTGATCCTACGCTGTTAGAGGTCGCGGCCCTGCTCCCTGCGCAACAGACTGCGGTAAGGTAATCACCTGAACTGCGTATTTTTGCGCAAGATTCATTTGCCCAGCGCAAACTCGCTCCCGAAATTGGACAACCCCGATTTCGTAACCTAGATTTAGAGTGGTGATTTAAGATCACTTCTTAATTGGTGGAGTGCGCTCTGTAGTACTCCAATCTGGATTCGAAACAGGGTATTTCATTTTCAGCAGTATCGTCACTCTGCTGAGAAGGTGTTCGGCAATGAAAAGTTATGGCAAATACTGGGTTCTGGTGGTACTGCTGCTCTTCATGAGTTGTGCAGATAACCTCCTGGTAACCAGCCAGTTAGCTTCTCCCATGCTGGCGCTGGCCGCCTCGCTGGTGGCTTCACTCGTCGGTTGGGCCTGGCTGGTGAAATCCCTGCAGAAAGACCGCGATCAGATCAGCGCGTGTCTGCGGAATCCCGAATTACTGCGTCCGGAACTGAAACAGAAGAACTTCTTCGGAAACCTGTTCGCGGAAGCGATTCAGAAAATTGAAGAATCCGATACCGAACTCGTATCGACCACACAGGTTAAGACGATGTTAAAAGCCCGTCTGAATGCCCTCTCGAAGAAAGAGGCTCTGATGGAATCGGTGCTGGATCACCTGGAGACCGGGGTACTCGTCTTCGACGCACAACACACGCTGGAGTTTTCGAATCAGGCCGCATCGACGTTCGTGATTCCCGAAGCGGACCGCACGCAGAACACCAGTGAATCCGGCCTCGCACTCAATAAAGCACTCAGCAGCGATGTGGTGATTCCCGAGATCGCCAGCCTGCTCACCAAAACAATTGAACGCAAAGATGCCACGTTAAGCCGCCGCAGCGAGTTCCAGTTAACGGGACTCGACTTCCAGTCTCATTTCCGCGCCATCGCCACGAACCTGTTCGATGAAAATCAGGCGCTGCTGGGAACCGTGATCGTGGTAGAAAACATCGGCGAAGAAACTAATGAGAAGGAACGGCATGCCGAGTTTGTGTCGTCCGTCGCTCACGAGTTGAAAACACCGATGGCCGGGATCAAGGCTTATATCGAGATGCTGCTGGACGGTGACTGCGAAGAAGAGGAAGCTGAAGAACTCTATGGCTTTATCAACGAACAGATTGACCGTCTGACTCGACTGGTCAACAGCATGCTGAATCTGGCCCGCATTGAAAGTGGTGTCGTAGAAATCAAGCGGCACGACTGTGAGCTGAATGACATTCTCAAATCGGCAGCTGATGTCATTTCGCCCAATGCCGGTGAAAAAGACATTACGTTTACCTCTGAACTGAGCGATCTCTATCTGCCCGTGCACGTCGATAAAGATATGCTGGGCCAGGCAATCATCAACCTGCTGTCAAATGCAGTAAAATACACGCCGCATGGACACGAAGTCCGCCTGCGGAGCAGAATGGAAGACAATACGGCAGTCATCGAAGTTCGGGATACCGGGATGGGAATTCCAGAAAATTCGCTGCCTCACATTTTTGACCGGTTCTATCGGGTACCCGAAAACAACCGCTCTGCGGCCGGTACGGGACTGGGTCTGGCCCTGGTCCACTTCATTGTGACCAACGTCCATAATGGATCCATTTCGGTGCAGTCGGTCGTCAATAAAGGAACCTGTTTCACGGTCACCATTCCGCTGGGACATAAAGAACAGAAGAAGAAAAAACAACTGGCATCGCCGGTAACCGTATAACAGAATGCGTTCGTGACCCGCCCTGTCGCGGTTCGACAGATGGAAAGAACCAAGGAATACTGCAATGAGTCATCTGGTTTATGTTTGTGACGACGATTCGCACATCGTGCGTGCGGTCAGTATGAAACTTAAAAAAGCGGGCCTGGAAGTCGTCTGCTTTCCGGATGGCTACGCCTGTTGGGAACAGGTTCAGGAACGTGCGCCTGAGATGATTATTACCGATTTGCAGATGCCCCGCATGAATGGTCTGGAACTCTGCGAAAAAATTCGCGAATTTGAAGCAACCCGCTCGATCCCGCTTACGTTACTGACAGGGAAAGGTTTCGAATTCGATCATGATGAATATATGCAGAATCTGAAAATCACTAATGTCATGGTGAAACCCTTCAGCCCCAAGAAATTGTTAACACAGGTCCAGGAGTGTCTGCAAACGGCACCGGACACACTTGGATAGTCGCTCAAATTCAGTTTATTGAAACTTTATCTCATGCGAAATTATTATACTGCCATCCAGTTCTGGTCTTACTCCCTGCTGGTAGTCTGCCTGTGTCCGCTGGCGGTCTTCCTGGGTGCCTACATGCACTGGCCCCTGGGGGTGGCTCCCTTGCTCCTGCTGGCACCCCCAACAGTTCTGGCGGCGGTCTCTTCACCACGGGTCTGTTACTGGACCATTACAGTGCTCTCCATCAGTTCCTGCTTCGCCGAAATTTTCTTTCGCCCGGACCTGGAAGAAGTCAGAAGTACCTACCCAGCGAGCATTATGTGCGCTAGCGTGCTTGTCGGACTGGTACTGCTGATCGATCTCTACATGGGCAAACTGCGTCACAAACTGTCTCAGATGCACGACCAGAATGACGAACTGGTCCGTCAGCTGTACCAGACTCAGAAACAGGCCGCTGCCGATGCTTCGAAATCGGGAATTACACAAATCAATGAGAAACCGGTCAGCGAGCAGAAAGAGAATACGAGTGTCGAGAGTGGCGTGAATTATCCACTGCTCCTGCTGACGCTGCAGGACATCGGTCGTCGGATCTCTACCAATCAATCCAATGAATCTTTGATTCCGACCGTGATCAGCACAGCCAAAGCTTCGCTGCAATGTGAATCATGCCAGGTTTATCTGTGGGATTCAAAATCACGAGCTCTGAAAAATGCACTGCCCGCGCGAGCCCGCGACCGACTGGACTACCGGCCTGCAGCCAATCATGGCGTAGCCGCCTGGGTGATCGAACATCGTCAGATCGTAATGCGGAACGACGCCGACCAGGATTACCGCCTCAAGCGGATCATCGAAGACGATCCACAGATGCCGGATGCGATTGCACCGCTGACCGTGGGTTCGGAACTGATCGGGCTGTTGATCATCGATAAGATCGACGTGGATTCTCCCACCATTGGTCGCCTGATTTACATTCTTTCCAATATCTACGCGTTGGGCATCAAGAATTCACAGTTGTTCAAACGCATTGAAGAGATGGCCAGCCGCGATGGACTGACCGGATTGTATAACCATGCGACCTTCCAGGAAAAACTGCATGAACTGGTGAAGGGCGCAGAAGCGCAGTCCACGAGCCTCAGCATCATCATGAGCGACATCGATCACTTCAAATCTTTCAACGATACTTACGGGCACCAGGCTGGTGACTTCGTACTGAAAGAGGTCGCCCGCATCTGGAAAACCGTGATGCCTGATAATGCCGTGCTGGCACGCTACGGCGGTGAAGAGTTCATCGGCGTCCTGCTGGATCACGAATATTCCCAGGCACGTCAGATCGCGGAAGATTTACGTGAGACCCTGGAAAACTGCCCGATTCTGTTTGAAGGGCAGCAACTACAAGTCACAGCCAGCTTTGGTGTTACAGAATTCCGTCACCCCGCAACGAATACGAAAGATCTGGTGCGGGTGGCTGATGAATATCTCTACAAGGCGAAGGAAGGCGGACGAAATCAGGTGGTCGGCCTGGATACGAACGCCACCAGGAAACCGGGTACATAAGCGAGTCAGACATGCAGATCACAACGGAAGTTTTTGGCAAAGTTCTGGTGGCTCATACGCCGGATGAACTGACGGATGACACATCCGGTGATTTCGTCCATGCGCTGTCAGACGCGATTAACGAACAGCATTACCAGGTTGTCCTGCAGATGGATCGCAGCGATCTTCTGGACAGTGCCGGTCTGACGGCCTTACTCGATCTGCAGGATCTGACCCGGGAACACGGGGGGAATCTCAAGATCAGCGGCCTGGAAGAACCTGGCAAGAAAATTCTGGAAATGACACGACTCGACCAGCGGATCGATATTTTCGATTCGGTGATCGAAGCGGTTTCCAGCTTTCAATAAAGATTTAAGAACCAGTCATGAATACCAATTCCCTGTTACAACCGAAAATGCGGCTCGGTGATCTGCTCATCTTCAAAGAGTACATCACTGCAGAACAGCTGGATTCCGCGCTGGAGGAACAGTCTCAGGGAGATGGCAGCCAGCTGCTGGGTGAGCTGCTGGTCAACAACGAATATTGCACCGAAGAGCAGGTGCTGGAATGCCTGGCCCTGGAATACCGGATTCCCTACGTACAGCTCGACAGCCGCATGTTCGACTCGAAAATCTTCGATGTTCTGCCGCGTGAATTTGTGGAAAAGCATACGGTGCTGCCCCTGTTCAAAGTCCGCAACGTTTTGACTGTCGCAGTCGCGGAACCGACAAACGTCTTCCTGGTCGACCAGCTCCGCGACCTGACCAAATCAGAAATTCAGATTGTCGCCGCCAGCGCCCGCGAAATCCGCCGGATGGTGCAGACTTATATGCCGAACACGAACGTGTTCGTGATCGACGACATCATTGATGATGCGAACGGCACCAATGTCGAACTGATTGAAGAATCGATCGACGACATCGGCTTCGATGTCGAGTTTGCCGGCCAGAGCCCGATCATCAAGCTGGTCAACTACATTATCTATAATGCGGTTCGCGAGGGGGCCAGCGATATTCACATCGAACCCAACGAACAGCAGTTGCGGGTGCGCTATCGCGTGGATGGAGTGCTGCACCAGGCACTTGAGCCGCCCGTGCATCTGGCGCCTGCGGTTTCTTCGCGTATCAAGATCATGGCAAGTCTCGACATCAGCGAACGTCGTCTGCCCCAGGACGGACGAATTCACGTCCTGATGGAAGGACGTCCCATCGACCTGCGTGTGAGTACGCTTCCCATGCCGAGCGGTGAAAAGGTCGTGATTCGTATTCTGGATAACCGCAGCGTCAATATTTCACTCGAACAGCTGGGCTTCAGTTCCGAAGTCCTGGAAAACTTCACTGAACAGCTGGAAAAACCGAACGGCATTATTCTGGTGACCGGGCCTACCGGTAGTGGTAAGAGTACCACCCTGTATGCGGCTCTGAATGCCGTCAGCTCGATTGAGAAAAATGTCTGTACGGTCGAAGACCCGATCGAATATCAGCTGCCGATCATCAATCAGTTCCAGGTGAATGAAAAAATCGGTCTCTCATTCGCCACGATCCTGCGAAGTCTGCTGCGACAGGACCCGGATGTGGTGATGGTGGGCGAAATCCGCGACCAGGAAACCGGTAAGATCGCCATCCAGGCAGCCCTGACCGGTCACCTCGTCTTCAGTACGCTGCACACCAACGATGCGATTTCCGCGATTACGCGTCTGATCAATATGGGTGTCGACGACTACCTGATTGCGGCAGCCGTCAACATGGCACTGGCGCAGCGACTCTGTCGTAAATTGTGTCCGAAATGCAAAACACCGTATGAATTGCCCAAAGCGATGCAACTGGCGGTGGAACGGGTCGGCCTGGAAGCGAACGAATTTTATAAAAACAAAGGCTGCAAGCGGTGCCGCAACACCGGATTCTCCGGGCGTATCGGCGTGCATGAGATCCTGACCATCGATGATCAGCTGCGGGAAATCATCTCATCTAATCCTACAGTGGCAGCAGTCAAAGAATATGCACAGAACAATGGCATGATCCCCCTGCGGTACGACGCTCTGCGTAAAGCCCAGGAAGGACTGACGACAGTGGAAGAAGCCATCAAAGTCAGTGATGAAGGCTGGATTCCCCGAAAACCCGCGCTGATCCGTTCCCATTCATAACGGCATCACGCTGAAGAGATAGAGAGTAATCCCCAATGGAAATGAACGACCTGTTACACGCGGCTGTGGACAGTGATGCTTCGGATATCCTGCTGGTAACCGACGCACCACCCATGTTCCGTATTGACGGTCAGCTGCGCACTACCGCCCTGGAACCGCTGGATCCCGAAACGATTCGCGATCTGTGCGACCAGGTGATGAAGGTGCAACAGAAAGAAATTCTCGAAAAGCAGAAGGACGTCGACTTCGCGATCACCGTTCCGCGGCTGGGGCGTTTCCGTTTCAATATCCATGTGCAGCGCGGTTCCCTGGCAGCTGCCATCCGTCGATTCTCCAATGAAGTCTGTACGCTGAGCAGCCTGGAACTACCCCCTGTCGTGGAAGAGCTGACGCGGCTCAAAACCGGGCTGATCCTGGTGACCGGGCAGACCGGTTCCGGTAAGTCCACCACGCTGGCGGCCATGGTCGAAGCCATTAATCAGCGGGATTCAAAACATATCATCACTCTGGAAGATCCGATTGAATATCAGTTCCAGCATGGAAAATCCCTGATCGAACAGCGGGAGATCGGCGAAGACTGTCCCGGGTTCACCTCGGGGTTGAAACATGTTCTGCGGCAGGATCCGGATGTCATTCTGATCGGGGAATTGCGGGATCTGGATACCATTCGTGTCGCGTTGCAGGCTGCGGAGACCGGTCACCTGGTGCTCGCTTCACTGCACGTTTCCAGCGCAGCGGGAGTCGTCGATCGACTGGTCGAAGTCTTTCCTCCGGAAGAACAGTCTCAGGTACGCAGCCACCTGGCGGAATCGTTAAGGGCTGTCATTACCCAACGCTTATTACCCGCGGCGATGTCCAATGGTCGTGTGGCTGCTGTGGAAATCATGCTGACGAATCGGGCAATTCAAACCAGTATTCGCGAATCGACGACCCATCTGATCCCAGGCATTATTTCGACGAACCGCCGCGTAGGTATGCAGACGATGGAACAGGCTCTCAAAGAACTGCTGTTAAACGGCAAAGTCGACGCGGAAACCGTGGACGAACACCTGCAGGAATTAAAGGGCGAAGCGTCGGGCAAAGAATATTCTCATGGATTACTGGCTTAACGGGATCGATGAGGGACAGGCGAAACAATGCAATTCACATATATAGCACGCAACACGACAGGACAGAATCAGTCCGGAGAACTGGTCGCTGAGACCAGGGAAGATGCGGTTGCCAAGTTGCGCCAGGAAGGTCTGTATCTGCTCTCACTGGAAGAAGCGGATGAAAAGTCATCCAAGAGTCTGGCAGCAACCCGTAAAAAACGGGTCTCTCGCAAAGACGTGATCTATTTTACCAACCAGATGGCGATTATGGTCGACGCGGGTGTGCCCGTGGCCACAGCCCTGGAGGGAATTGCGAAGCAGATTGAAAACGAAACACTCGCCGAGATTCTATCCTGCATTCAGAAAGACGTTGAAGCGGGAAGCGACCTCTCCAGCGCACTGAGTGAATTTCCACGGCTGTTCGATAAAACCTATGTGAACCTCATCAAGGCCAGCGAAGCCAGTGGTACGATGCCACAGATGCTGAACCGGATTGCACAGCAGGCTGAAGAAGAACAGGAAACCATTCAGCAGGTGAAGGGCGCTTTGATCTACCCGGCTGTGATGCTGGTGATGTGTATCGGCGTCTGTGTTTTCCTGCTGACATATGTCTTTCCCAAGCTGATGCCCATGTTCGCTGCCCGTGGTGCTGCGGTTCCCACACCGACTAAAATGATGATTTTCGTCTCGACGGCCATCACCTCTTACTGGTATCTGCTGCTGCTGTTTCTAGCGGCTGTGATCGGCTTCTTCTTCTATATGCGGAATCAGGCCTGGGGCAAAGCGACGTTCGACTGGTGTCTGATTCGGATGCCGGTCTTTGGCTCGATGCTCAAAAAACTGGCCATCAGCCGCAGCATCCGTACGCTGGCAACTACGGTTAACGCGGGGGTTCCCATGCTGGAAGCCATCGAACTGAGCGCTGGTGTATCCGACAATGTTTATTTCAAACAGAGCTGGATGGAAATCAGCGAGCAGGTTACGACCGGAAAACAGATTCACGAGGCACTGGAAGGCAAATCATTATTTCCCCCCACGATGCAGCAGATGATCGCTTCCGGCGAATCGACGGGCCGACTGGGAATGGTGCTCAATAAGCTGAGCGACTACTTTGATCGGGATGTCAAAATCGCCATCAAGTCCGCCACGACCCTGGTGGAACCGTTGATGGTGGTCTGCATGGGCTCGATCATCGGTTTTATCGCACTCTCGATGCTGTTGCCGATCTTCACGCTGAGTACCAGCCACTAATCCGACTCAGGCGATTTCTTTTCCTGCTTCTGCTCTGGTTGGGATTTCGGTGACTCGGGAGACTCTGCTGTTGTATCTGCCTCTGGTGACGGACCCGCTGCGGGTGCATCTGCCCTGGTGGTCTCTGTCTCTGCTTTGGGTCCTGGCTGCTGATCATCTTCCTGTTTCACTTTTTCCTCCTCCGGGACCATGTCGAGCAGATTATTGCTGTTGAATTTCTCCTTGGAGAACGCACGAAGCTCGGCATTAAAGATCTGCACAAGTGCGTGCAGACAGGAAGCGACGATCGGGCCGATGAAAACCCCCCAGAGCCCCATCATCTGCAGTCCGCCCAACACACTGACGAAGGCAAGCAGGGGATGCAGTTTTGCGTCACTCTGCAAAATATAGGTACGGATGACGTTGTCCATCGTACCGACGACCAGTGTCCCGAACAGGGTCAAGAAGATCGCCGCGCCCCAGTCTCCCTCGTACATCAACCAGCCGGCACAGGGACCCCAGATAATCCAGGACCCCATCAGGGGAACCATCGATGTGATCGTGGCGAGGATCAGAAGAATGAAGAAATGCTCAAAACCGACAATGTATAAGGCGATCGCAGTCATCAGTCCCTGACCAATGGCCGCCAGGAAGGTTCCCAAAACCACGGCCCGCACGACTTTCTGAAACTTATCGATCAGCTGCCGCTGGTAATCCAGGTGCACGGGAATCAGAGACTGTGTCGATTCGACGAGCACGTATCCATCGGCCAGAAAGTAATACAGGGCAATCACAAACATGATCCAGGCGATCGCGGCGGAAAACACGGTGCCGAGCAACCCCACGGTTGAAGCAGCGAAACCGAGCGAACGTTTGGCGATCGGAACCAGAGTCGCCTGCAGATTCTTGCGGATGAAATCATCGGTGACTTGCGACTGTTCCTGATTGCTGGTTCCCTCTTCCGCAGCTGCCTCTTTTCCCAGGTATTCGTTGGACCATTCCACGAACTGATGCAGTTTGACGTTACTGACCTCCACCTTTTCGCGGACCGTCTGCACGGTTTTATTCCAGTTTGCTTCATCAAGCGCATTCACCACCGTGGTAAACAGCTGCAGGGAACCCAGGAAAATCCCCACACACAGGGGAACAAAGATCGCGGAAATGATCAGCGTGGTCGTGATGCTGGCGGCAATACGGACGTGGCCCCGGGACCGTTTAATGAAATACTGGAGGAGGGGCTGACTGACCATGGCGACCACGGCTGCCAGAAAAAGGGGCAGCAGGAACGGCAGGATTACCTTGAAGAAGGTCACTCCCAGGAACAGGATCAGGCAGAAAATGATGCTGAGTGAAACGAGGCGAACCATAAACCAGTTCCCATATTGAATAGATCGCAGAAAAAGCCACGATCGGTTACCCGATCTGAGCTGTTGGCAGGTAACAACTTACAGCAATGCAAGCACGAATGATAGTACAAAAGCCTCCTCAGTCTGACGGGAAAGGACTGGGACAGACTTTCAGATTATTTTCGTTTCCTTATCGCAATTTTGAACCCCCATTCGCTACAATAACGATTCCCTCTCGATTCAGGAACGATGCGCATCGAGATCAGTTTGTCTATCTCGACAGAACCGGAGTCTGGTATGAAACGTTACATTATCTCACTTTTATCTGCGAACCGCGTAGGCATCATGGCCGCCGTCACGACTGCCATGGATGAACTGGGCGCAAACCTGCATGAAGCCAGCATTGCAGTGATCCAGAACTTTTTCAACATCGTGATTGCCGCTGACTTCCCTGACGAGCGCGATCCAACCCTGATCCAGGAACACATCGAGGGAATCTGTAACGCGTTCAATGTGGATGTTTCCATTAAGGACCCGGATGTGGACGTGCCCTCCATGCTGCCTCCGGAAGACTGCATCAAGTACCTGCTGGCCATCGCGGGCACTAACCGTCCCGGAATTCTCAGACGTATCTCATCCCAGCTGGGACAGGATGGCGTGGACATTATTGACCTGTCTGCCACCAGTGCCTCCGATGGACAGACATTTGAGATGATGATTAAGGTGGCGGTACCCAAATCGCTCGACATCCTCGAGCTGCAGTCCGTGATGGAGAACATCTGCAGTGACTTTGATGTTTCAGTCGATTTCATCAGCGAATCGGATTCGGCCATCATCAGTTCACAGAGCCAGACGCGTATGTTTAAGCTGTAATACTCCCCGATTGCGGGACATTACTGAGAAAAAGATTTGGG